>JAJQEA010000074.1 GCA_021201905.1 Clostridia bacterium | reverse complement strand
CATACCCAGCTCGGTTGGCCCTCCGCATTTTTCGTCCCCCCCCCCCCGCTTATATCCCATAAAGCTGGACCGAGATGCCTTGGGAAGCACCTTTATCTGTGGTTTATATTGATACTCCAGCACATCTCCCAGGGCAGTGCGTACATTGTGGATATGCACCCAGTCACCGGGCTGGATCGGCTGGGAGGCATATCCGATACGGCAGCCGTATTTGATGACAGGGGCGCCCTCCGGCATTTGGCAGACGGCAAACTTGTGTCCCTGGGGAATATTCTCCTTTAAGACCACCGTATTCTGGTCCGCCGCAACCGTACTTCCTTTGGACAGCGGCTTTAACGCCACTGCCACTGTATCTTCCCTGTTGATTTTTATAAACTCCTGCATATGACTCTTCCTCCGGGACTGCACATTGTTATACTACGCATATTTACTCCGTTTCACCCAGAACCGCGTCATATGCCCTGGACATGCCCTCTGTCTCAATCAATTCATACCACTTCTTCACATCCCCGAGAAGGGGGCTTAAATCCTGTCCCCAATAATCTTCCCTCTTTAAAATATCTTCCACCGGGGCCGTCTTCATGAAATCCATGATTTCCTGGCTGTCATTGGCATCATCGGTGCGGTAAAACGCCATGAGGGCTGCCAGCGAAAAGGTAAGTCCCTGGGGATAGGAACCAAACATATCCTTGTACTCCAGTATGGTGGGCAGCACCCTTGCCCGGAACTTGGACACGGAGTTAAGCGCAATGGAGAGGAGCATATGCTTGATAAAGGGATTGGAAAAACGCTCCAGCACTGCCTCCCCGAATTTCCGGTTATCTTCCGTATCGCCAATGGCCGGTAAGATTTCCCTGAAGATGCATTTGCGTAAAAGGGCGGACACCTTTTCATCCTTCAGGCACTCTCCCACTGTCTTAAGGCCATATAAATGGGCTCCCAGCACCATGGAAGTATGGGCTCCGTTCAGGATACGCACCTTCCTCTTTTTATACGGGTCCACATTGTCGGTCCAGACCACATGAAAGCCGGCCTTTTGTAACGGAAGCTCATCCTCATGGCTTCCCTGGATGACCCACAGATGGAATATCTCAGCCGTATCCATCATATTGTCCTGTTCACCAATCCTCCAGCAAAGCTCCTCATGTTCATCCCTGGGAAATCCGGTGACAATACGGTCCACCAGTGTGGAGCAGAAATCATTTTCCCGTACAAGCCATGTCTTGAATTCCTCTCCCAGCTCCCACTGGTCCGCATAACGCAGACAGCATTTTTCCAGCTCCTCCCCGTTGTGGTCGATCAGCTCACAGGAAAGAATAATGAATCCCTTGAGCCCCAGACGGAACCGCTTATATAAAAGCTGGGTCAGTTTGCCCGGGAAGGACCTGGCCGGCGCATCCGTAAACTGGTTGGACTCCACGTACTCGATCCCCGCTTCCGTGGTATTTGACACAATAAAGCGGAAATCAGGATTTTCCGCCAGCTTCATATAGGACTCAAAATCCTCATAGGGGTTCACGCACCTGGATATGATGTCAATATGGGTATGCTCATCCACCACCTGTCCGTTGTCAATCCCTCTGAGGAACAGGTTGTACTCGCAGCCCTGCTGCTCCAGCACACTGCACATTCCCTTTTCAATGGGCTGGACTATGACCACAGATCCGTCAAACAGCCCTTTGTCCCGCAGCTTTTGAAAAAAATAATCTGCGAAGCCTCTGAGGAATCCGCCTTCGCCAAATTGGATTACTGTTTCTTTTCTTGCCATGATGCACCTCCATCTTTATAGCTCGTATCTTTTACTATTACCACAGGTTACCGTCCTCATCAAAAGGAAGATACTCCGGTTCGCTTTCAATCGTGATGCCCGGATGATGTTTGATTTCATCATAATAAGCCTCTGACAGCATGATATGTTCCAGATGCAGGCTGTTGGGAATCCGGACGATTCTTGGATTCTTCTTATCAATTTCATTGCAGGTGCGGACGCATACCTGAATGGCTTCCTTATCGCTTTCCATGACAATGGGAATCCGGACCCCGCCAAGAACAGTACACGTGATCGCGTTGGGATACATGGAAGCCAGGTCCAGCTGGTCAAACACACGTTTTGTGGTTGCGCTGGAATATCCCAGACCGATTCCGTTTCCATGGGTTTCAGGGCTCAAATCCAGCACACACACTCTTTGGGCATTGATACCCCCAGATGCATAGGGTGTACAGAAGGTGCCCGTAATATTCGGGTCCATGCCGTCACCGCTGAAATTCTTGCCAATCTGGTCCACAACCAGTACGTCACAAGAATCCACCAGTATCCTGGGCATATAGGTAAATGCCTCTTTGAGAAGGGGCGGCTCCTTTTCCACTACATCCTCTGCCTGGACCGCCGCTATCTTACATGTCTCATCAAAGGCATTTTCTATCACTGCCACCGCAAACAGTACCGGCGCATTCTCTATGATTGCCTTTCCAAACATCGGCACATACTTTGCCATGTTTTTAAAGCCTGCCTCATGGCACACCTCAGCCCCGTGCTGTTTTCCAAGGCCAATGGCCATCATTTTCATGATGCCGCTTTCATACGGTCCCCGGAAGGCTGTATGGGGTTTTATCCTGCAGCTGACAATGATACCGTCCGCTTCCGCCGCATATTTGTCAATGAACACATCCATGCCTTCTTCATTGACACCTATCTTTTTCACTTCCATGGACGAGAGAATGGGGCATCCCAGATAGGACTCCGTGATGCCATAACTCTCCAGCACTTCCTTTTGCCCCTCTGCCGTAGCTCCCCCATGGCTTCCCATGGCCGGAACCACAAAAGGCTCTGCTCCCCTGGATTTAACATAGTCTGCGATTGTCTTTGTGACCAGGGCCACATTTGCAATTCCCCGGGAGCCTGCCGTAATGGCAATCCTCATACCCGGCCTGACTTTTGCCGCAAAAACCTCCTCAGAAAGGTATCCCCGTATGATCCCCGGTATATCCTCCGGCTCAATCCTGGGCCGTGGAAACGTCTGTCTTACTTTAAACATTTTAGGCAGTTCCTGGCTGCTCACCAGGTCCGCTACAAATTGGCGTTCTCTCATTTCCCGCAACACTCCTTATCCGGATTAATAAAATACATTTACAAGGAACGTGGTCAACTGTGGAATATATGTCAGCACAATAATATCAATTGCAAACAGGATATAAAACGGGACTGCTTCCTTGATGAAATCCTTTGTAGGACACTTGGTAATACCGCAGCTTACAAACATCAGAGTTCCCATGGGAGGCGTAAATGCTCCGATTGTACAGTTAAAAATATAGACCATGGCGAAATGGATGTCATCAATTCCATAAGCCATCGCAACCGGGTGTAAAAGAGGCGCCAGCACGATCATGGATGCGTTTCCTTCGATGAACATGCCAACAATCAAAAGGAAGATATTGACCATAATCAGGAATATATACTTATTATGGATATTACTTATCATCCACTGTGAAAACTGCTGCGGAATCTGTTCCTTTGTGAGAATCCAGGAGAAACAGGTGGCTGCGGCCACAATGAGCATGATGGACGCGGTTGTGGTTACTGTTTCCTTGCACCCCTGCATCACGTTTTTAAGCGTCAGCTCCTTGTACAGCAGTCCCAAAAGCACCGCGTACACGATTGCCACGGTTCCCGCCTCGGAGGCGGTAAAAACGCCAATCCTTACTCCGCCGATAATAATAATCGGTAAAAGCAATGGAAGAAATGCCGGCTTGACCGCCGCTATTTTTTCAGAAACAGGAATCTTTGTGGTCCTGCTGGGCAGGTACCCTCTCTTTTTGGACAAAAAGTGTGTAAATATCATCAGTGTCACACAGAGAACGATTCCGGGCCCGATTCCGGCTATGAACAGTTTGCCGATTGATATGTTGTTGATACAGCCATAGATAATCAGCCCTACCCCTGGGGGAATCAGCGGAACCACCATGCCGGACGCCGCCGTGATGACGGTTGAAAAGGACTTTGAATACCCCTTTGACTCCATGGTTGGAACCAGCATTTTACACTGCATGGCCGCGTCTGCCAGGCTGGAGCCCGACAAGCCTCCCATGAGGGTGGAAAGCAGGATGTTGACCTGAGCCAGTCCTCCGGGCATCCTGGCTGTCAGTACTTCGCAGCAGTTCATGATACGCTTGGTGACGCCCGTATAATTCATAAATATTCCCGCGCATACAAAAAAGGGAATGGCCAGGAGAGAGAGTCCCTCCGCGCCGCTTATGGTCTTCTGGGCAAAGATGGAGAGATTCATTCCAGGCGTTCCAATAAAGTAAACGGCTGATGCCGATAAAACCGCAATATATACCGGTACTTTCAGGAAAAGGAGTACCAACAAGAGAATTGCGCATATAATAACCAGATTATTCATCTTCGTCCTCCTCTACCAATTTCTCCACTTCATCCTCATAACCAAACACATTGACCAGAAAATAATTAAATATCTGTAGCATACAGGAAACAGGCACGATAATATAAATCCAGGTAAACGGTATGTTGAGCACCGCCGTCGTCCTGCCTGTACGCAAGAAAAGCTGTAGATAACCAATGCTTGTATAGCACAGGAATCCCAGTACCGCTGTCACCACCAGCCCGATAAAAATACTCACGATTTTGCGGACCGGTTTTGGGAACACCTCATATAAGATTTCTATTGCCGAATGGTTTCCTGTACGGTAAGCCGCACCTCCTGCTGCAAATACGACCCATACAATGAACGCAGCCTGTATCTCCTCTATCCATCCGAATGGTTTTCCAACCACATAGTGGGCGATAACGCCCGCAAATGTGCATCCTACAAGAATCACCAGTGCAATAGAAGCAATCACTATATCCAGATTAATCAGAATCTTAAAAAGCTTGCTGTCTTTTTTCATTCCTTGCTCCTATCTGTCGTCAGAACTGTTTATTTTGCTGCTTCCTTTACCATGTCGTACAGTCCGTCGCTCCAGCCAAGGGTTTCGCCTGCGATATCATAGAATGGCTGTCCTGCCTCAATCCATGCAGCTTTCTGCTCGTCTGTCAGGGTGGTGATGGTCACGCCCGCATCCAGCAGTTTCTGTCTTGCATCTGCCTCTGCTTCTTCCTGTAATTCATTATTGTACAGTCCTGCCTCATCTGCTGCTTCTGTAAGAATCTTCTGCTGGTCAGCTGTCAGGCTCTGGAAGAACGTATCGCCGCAAATCCACATGGATGTGGCCAGTATATGCTCATCCTCCACCAGATATTTGGCAACCTCCTGGAAGCTTCTGTTGGCAAGAGGAGTGATTGGGTTCTCCACGGCGTCAATGGTCTTTGCCTGTAATGCCTGGTACACATCGCCCATATCCATACCCACAGAGGATGCTCCCAGGGAATTAAAGCTGCTGATGGAAAGGTCGTTGGAGGAAACCCTCGGCTTCAGGCCCGCCAGGTCTTCCGGAAGAGTCACCTGCTTTACGGAAAGGATATTTCTGGCGCCATATACCCAGTTTGATGACAGTACACGGATGGAAGCCTTCTGTGCCAGCTCATCGCAGAGTCCCCTGTACCAGTCGCTGTCAATGGCTGACCACTCCTCATCCCAGGTGTCAAACATGAACGGAGCATAAAAAATTCCAAAGTCCGGCACACCGTAATCTGCAAGAAACGCACCGTCTGCCACTGTAATCATGGGCTCACCCAGAATCATCTGGTCAATCAGTTCTGTTTTCTTACCTAATGCGGAGTTTGGGAAAAGTTCCATCTTAATGGTTCCGTTGCTCTTTGGCTCAACCAGCTCCTTCCACTTTTCAACCGCCTTTGCTGCCGGCTCCGAGGTGGCGTTCTCATAGCCAACCTGAATCGTAACCACATCGCCTGCTGCGGGCTCTGTATTTGCATCTGCCTGTGCTGCCGTTGTATCGGCTGCTGCATCGGCTGCCGCCGCACTCTCTGTGGTGCCTGCCGCCGTAGTGGACGCAGTGGTTCCGCCACCGCATGCTGTCAGGCTTGCCGCTGCCAATACTCCTGCCATTGTAAGTGCTGCTAATCTGTTAAATCTCATAATCTTACCCTCCATATATTAATATTTTTTGTTACCTTACCTTTTGTGTTTTATCTGTCTGTAAAGTCCAGGATTACCTTTAGCATATTTCCCGGATTGTTAGCAAAATCATAGAACGCCCTGGCCCCATCCTCAAATTTGTATACATTGGTGATGATTCCCTTTACCGGTACCTTTCCTTCCTTGACCAGGTCAATCAGCTCCACAAAATCTTTCTTAAGAGCATTCCTTGAACCGAATACATTCAGTTCCTTTTTCTGGAGCAGTGTGAAATTGAAATCCAGGTTTTTCTTACCTACCCCGATGACAACCACCTTTCCTCCAAAACAGGCCGCGTCAATGCAGTTCTGGAATGTAGAAGGAAGTCCCACTGCCTCTATGGCAATATCAAACCCGTTCCCGTCTGTAATCTCCTTCACCGCTTTGTCAAAGCTTTCCGGGGAATCATTGAGGATAATGCCATCCACGCCAAACTCCCTGGCCATGTCCAGTTTACCCATGGACACATCGGATATGTAAACCACTGCCCCTTTTGCCTTGGCTGCCACCGCGGCCAGAACGCCGATGGTACCGGCTCCTATGACAAGAACCTTGTCTCCCTGCTTTACCTCTGCCCTGCTGACCCCATGATAACTGATGCAGAAAGGCTCAATCGCCGCAAGAAGCATGGGATCCAAGCCCTTTCCGTCATACACACGCTCCGCAGGCATGGTTATATACTCCTGAAACGCGCCGTCTCTCTGGCAGCCCATGGTCTGGTTATCCATACATGCATTCACGATTCCGTGCTCGCAGGAATAACAGTGTCCGCAGTTAAAATATGGATTGCAGGTTATAATCATTCCCGGGCGCAGCCCCTGGTCATTGTCCTCATCCACCTCCACGATTTCCGCAGAGAACTCATGGCCCGGTATCCTTGGATAATCGAAGTAGGCGAAGGTCCCCTTGTAGGAACCCAGGTCGCTTCCGCATATTCCTCCGTACAGGAGTTTCAGCAGAACCTCACCCTTTTTCCGCACTGGTTTATCGATATCCCTGAACTCTACCTGACCGGGTTCATTAATATACATTGCTTTCATTAATCTTCCTCCCAGCTGAGATATATTCTTTGTTGTATATATCATAGTATATATTAATGAATACATCATGTCAACTGATTTTCGGAGGATGTCTTATATTTTGTACATAATGAATGATTTTGTTTTATATTTTTATGCAACATGACCATTACTCAACCATTTTATTTCACCCCCTTATTGAACCGGCGCGATATCTATGATAAAATATTTTTAAATATATTAAAAGAGGGGGGGGTATGTTCATCATGGTTAAAACCAATCTGAAGACCTTGGCATACAACACAATCAAGCAAAAAATCGTCACCTGTGAATATGCGCCGGGGACGTTTTTAAATGAGGAAATCCTGACCGATGAATTAAAGATAAGCAGAACGCCCATCCGCGATGCCTTAAGCAGGCTGGAGCAGGAGGGACTTATTGAGATAAAGCCAAAAAAAGGAATCACCGTAATCGCCCTGTCTATCAAGGACGTAAACATGATTTTTGAGATACGGAAATTATACGAACCTTATATCCTGAAAAATTATGGTTCATTTCTGGACGAGGACAAGCTGAACGAATTCTACCATATTTTTTCCCATAAAGACGCAAACAGCGAGTGCTTTCAGAACAACAATTACTTTTACGACTTAGATTCCTCCTTCCACCAAATGATTGTGGACGCCTGCCCTAACGTTTATATGCGCCAGAATTACGCACTGATACAGACCCAGAGCGAGCGTTTTCGCTTCATGACAGGAAATATCTCCAACAACCGTCTGGAGGATACCTTCAGGGAACACATCGACATCATAGTCCCCAGCCTGCAAAAAGACTGGGATACCGCGGTGGAAAAGCTTTTGTATCATTTGGACGAGTCTAAGAGGTCTACTTTTAAATTGGTGTTTGATAGTATTGATAGTAATAATATTGGGTTCTGATTGATTTTGATGTAAATGAGGCGGAGGGGTTAGGGG
>JAJQEA010000322.1 GCA_021201905.1 Clostridia bacterium | reverse complement strand
GAATTGACCACCACGGACGGATTCGAGTCGATGATGAATTCCACCGATATGTTTCCTGTAGGCCGGCAGGTGGGCATCCATGTGGAGCCCTTTGAAATCCAGATCATGAACAAGCCTGCTTCTGAAGACGAGGAGGCGCTGGGAGTCAATGAATAGCGAAAAAAAAGGCGCCGCCATCGGCAAGGCGCTGTTATCAGGTCCCTATCTCATTTGGATGGCGGGCTTTACACTGATTCCGCTGGCCATGATTATATGGTACGGGCTGACTGACAAGGGAGGCGGCCTGACCATGGCCAATGTCATTGCCATTGCCTCCGCGGACCACGCAAAGGCGCTGTGGCTGTCCCTTGGACTGTCCTTAGTGAGCACGGTTCTCTGTCTCTTGATCGCATACCCTCTGGCCATGATTCTGAGGGGCCGGGGAGCCGCTGCGGGAGGTTTCATTGTGTTCATATTCATCCTTCCCATGTGGATGAACTTCCTCCTGAGAACCCTGGCCTGGCAGACGCTGCTGGAGAAAAACGGAGTCATTAACGGCATCCTTAACTGGCTTCACCTCCCGTCACAGTCCATGATTAACACCCCGTCAGCCATTGTGCTGGGCATGGTATATAGCTTCCTGCCCTTTATGGTGCTTCCCATTTACAATGTGCTGTCCAAGACAGACGATAATATTATAAATGCCGCCATGGACCTGGGAGCCAACAGCTTTCAGCGTTTCACCAAAATATGGTTCCCCTTAAGCATACCGGGCATCATCAGCGGCATCACCATGGTGTTTGTCCCTTCCCTGACCACCTTCGTCATTTCCGATTTGCTGGGCGGCAGCAAGATCCTGCTCATCGGCAATGTCATTGAACAGGAATTTACCAGGGGAAGCAACTGGCATCTGGGAAGCGGACTTTCACTGGTTCTCATGGTCTTTATCTTAATCAGCATGGCCATGATAGCCAAATACGATAAAAACGGAGAGGGGACTGCATTCTGATGACAAAGAGTTCAAAAGTACTGCGGAAAATCATATCAGATTTTTATATGGTGCTCATACTGATCTTCCTTTATGCCCCCATCCTTACCATGATGGTCCTGTCCTTCAACAAATCCAAATCCAGGACCCAGTGGGGCGGATTTACCCTGCAGTGGTACACCCAAATGTTTGACAGCCGCTCCATCATGAGCGCCCTGACCACCACGTTAATCATAGCCTTTGTATCGGCCCTGGTGGCTACGGTCATAGGCACGGCAGCGGCCATCTCCATCAGCTCCATGGGGACAGTGCCCAGGACCATTGTCATGGGCGTAACCAATATACCCATGCTGAACGCCGACATCGTAACCGGTATTTCCCTGATGCTGGCCTTTATTGCCTTTGGTATTTCCCTGGGATTTAAGACTGTGCTTATATCCCATATCACCTTCAATATTCCCTATGTCATACTAAGCGTCATGCCCAAGCTCAAGCAGACGGATAAATACACCTACGAGGCAGCCCTGGACCTGGGCGCATCCCCTATGTACGCATTTTTCAAGGTGGTGTTCCCGGATATCATGCCCGGCGTGCTCTCCGGCTTTCTGCTGGCCTTTACCATGTCCTTAGATGACTTTATCATCACCCACTTCACAAAGGGCGCGGGCATCAACACCCTGTCCACCCTGATTTACAGCGAAGTGAGGCGCGGCATACGGCCGTCCATGTACGCACTGTCATCCATTATATTCCTGACCGTGCTGATTCTTCTCATCTTTGTTAACTTCCGGTCCATTAAAAAGCCGGAAAAGGCATAACCGAATTCAGACTTAAAAGGAGAACGATTATGAAAAAGAAAATGGCAATCACCCTTGCTGCCGCATCCATGGCAGTTCTGTCCGCCGCCCTTTTAACCGGCTGCGGCAAATCCGGTTCCTCCCCCGAAGGAGGAAACAAGGAGGACAACAAGTTAAACGTATACAACTGGGGCGAGTACATTGACGAGGACGTCATCACCCAGTTTGAGGAGGAAACCGGCATACAGGTGGTCTACGACATGTTTGAGACCAACGAGGAGATGTATCCTGTCATTGAGGCCGGCGCTGTGAAATACGACGTTGTATGTCCCTCCGACTACATGATCCAGCGCATGATTGAAAACAATCTTCTGGCTGAGCTGAGCTTTGACAACATCCCCAATTATAAGGAAATCGGCCAGCAGTATCTTGATATCTCCAAGGGCTTTGACCCTGAGAATAAGTATTCCGTGCCCTACTGCTGGGGAACCATGGGAATTCTCTACAACACCAAGCGCCTGGAGGAGCTGGGCGTTCCCGCTCCCACCAAGTGGTCTGATTTGTGGGATGAGCGCTTAAGCGGCGAAATTCTCATGCAGAACAGCGTAAGAGACGCATTTACCGTGGCCCTGAAGATGAAGGGATATTCCTTAAACAGCACCAATCCCGATGAACTGGCTGAGGCCCGTGACCTGTTAATTGAGCAGAAGCCGCTTGTCCAGGCCTATGTCATTGACCAGGTAAGGGATAAGATGATTGGCGGCGAGGCTGCCGTGGGCGTGATTTACTCCGGGGAAATGCTCTACATCCAGGAAGCGGTGGCGGAACAGGGTCTGGATTACAGCCTGGAGTATGTAATTCCTGAGGAGGGAACCAATTACTGGATCGACTCCTGGGTGATTCCGTCCAATGCGGAGCACAAGGAAAATGCGGAGAAATGGATTGACTTCCTGTGCCGCCCCGATATTGCCAAAAAGAACTTTGAATATATCACCTACGCCACACCAAACACAGGCGCCTATGATTTGCTGGACGACGACCTCAAGAACAACAAGGCCCTGTTCCCTGATTTAGATAAGCTGCCGAACTGCGAGATTATCCAGTATCTGGGAGATGATGTGGATACCATCTACAATGACATGTGGAAGGAAATTAAATCCGAATAAAACCAATCATATGATTAAATGACATAAAAAGGAAGTTCCAGGCGGTAGGCTTAAGCTGATACCTGCCCCGAAACTTCCTTTTATGCGTTCCATTCTTTTAACCCTTTCTAACCGTTTCATACCGGTGTCACCCCACATGGTTCTCATGCTCATGGCTTCCATGGCACATGGAGGAACCCGCGCATCCGCCGCAGCCGCCGGCACATCCGCCGCATCCCTTGCCTGCCTTCTTATCCCTTATCATGACACGGACCACCGCCCCTATAACCACAGCCAGTATGACCAGAATGATTAATGTTGAAAGATTCATATATATGTCCTCCTTTCCCTCCTGTTTATCCCCGGCACAGACAGCCGTTCCCATTAGTTAGCTATTTCTAACTCCATTCTCAGATTAGCACTTTCTAACTCTCTTGTCAATCGTTTTTTTATATGTTACACTTAGAACTATCATACTAAATAAACGGGGGTATTTACAGACTTGAAAATACAGGAATCAGCAG
Organism: Clostridia bacterium; assembly: GCA_021201905.1. Taxonomy (GTDB): domain Bacteria; phylum Bacillota; class Clostridia; order Lachnospirales; family Lachnospiraceae; genus Enterocloster. The sequence continues at coordinate 4,691 of JAJQEA010000322.1, read as the reverse complement.
AAAATTATCTGGAAACCATTCTCATGCTGGCCAGGGAAAAGCCCTATGTCCGCTCCATCGACATTGCCAATGAGCTGGGATTCTCTAAACCCAGTGTTAGCGTGGCCATGAAGAATCTCCGCCAGAACGGATATGTCCAGATGGATGAGCAGGGGCATATCATGCTGACGCCGTCCGGACAGGCCATTGCGGACACCATGTATGAACGCCATACGCTGCTGTCCAACTGGCTGATTTATCTGGGTGTGGACCTCAGGACAGCTGCTGAGGATGCCTGCCGCATGGAACACACCCTGAGCGCTGAAAGCTTTGACGCCATCAAGCGCCACATCACCCACGGACACGAACTGCCGGATTAGGAGGAAGCCTATGCTTAAAGAACTTGTGAAACAATGCCGCTCTTACAGAAGATTTTATCAGGATGCCGCCATCCCATACAATGAACTGGCTGATATGGTGGATATGGCCCGTCTGGCCGCTTCGGCCTCCAATGCCCAGGCCCTCAAATTCAAGATTCTGTGCACACCGGAGGAATGCGCCCATATCTTCCCGTATATTGCCTGGGCAGGCGCCCTGAAGGATTGGGACGGACCGGAGGAGGGCGAGAGACCCTCCGCCTACATCGTCATTGCCTGCGACCTATCTGTCGGAAAGAACAAGCAGTGGGATGACGGAATCACGGCCCAGACCATCATGCTGGCTGCCGTGGAAAAGGGGTACGGCGGCTGTATGATTGGCAGCTGCATGCGGTCAGAGATTGTCCGGCTCCTGGGACTTGACCCGGAGCACTACACCATAGACCTGGTGCTGGCCCTTGGAAAGCCCAAGGAAGAAGTGGTCCTGGTGCCATTAAAGGAAGATGGGTCCACTGCGTACTACCGCGACGGGAATCAGGTTCACTATGTTCCCAAGCGCAGCCTGGAGGACATCCTTCTGTGATGGTCCTGCCATAATTTGATGTTCAGCATGGCGGCATTATTTTCTGCCATGAATCAAACAAAGCGTATCGGGCGGACATGTATTTTACATGCCCCCGATACGCTTTTTTCATATTTGGGGAAGGTAACTGTTTCTTTGCCGCCAAACGGCATCGCGCTTTTTACAGCGACAGGGCCCTCATTGCGTTTAGTATGGCAATGACCGACACGCCCACATCCGCGAACACTGCCTCCCACATATTGGCCACGCCCGCGGCGCCCATTAAGAGCACCACTGCCTTGACCCCCAGCGCAAAGGCGATGTTCTGCTTTACAATGGACATGGTCTTTCGCGATATGCGGACCACATCCGCGATTCTGGCGGGGTTGTCATCCATCAGCACAATATCCGCTGCCTCGATGGCTGCATCTGATCCCATGCTTCCCATGGCAATTCCCACGTCGGCCCTGGAGAGAACAGGCGCGTCATTGATTCCGTCTCCCACAAAGGCCAGCCTGTGCTTTCCTGTCTGCCGTGTCAGCAGCTCCTCCACCTTTGCCACCTTGTCTCCCGGAAGAAGCTCCGCGTGGACCTCATCCAGTCCCAGCCTGGCCGCTACTGCTTCTCCCACCTCTTTCTTGTCTCCGGTGAGCATGATTGTCCTTCTGACACCCACCTTTTTAAGGTTCCTGATTGCCTCAAACGCCTCTTCCTTGATTGAATCCGATATGACGATATATCCGCAGTACACGCCGTCCAGAGCCACATACACAACCGTGCCCATGCTGGTGCACTCCTGATACTGCACATTCATTTCTTTCATCAGCTTGCTGTTGCCGGCCAGTACGGTATGACCGTCAATCTCCGCCCGCACTCCATGACCGGATATCTCCTGCGCGTTGCTGACACGGTTCAGGTCCATGGTATCTCCCCACGCATCCTTGATGGAGCGTGAGATGGGGTGGTCTGAATAGCTTTCCGCCAGTGCCGCCAGCTCCAGCAGGGAACGCTTTTCCTCATCGGAAGGCTGACTGGCCGCCCACACCCTGGTCCGTGGCACCTCAGACGCCTCAGGGACAGGGCTGCCGGCCACCGCGTGAATCTCAGTCACCTTGAATTCGCCCTTGGTCAGGGTGCCTGTCTTGTCAAAGACAATGGTGTCCATCTCAGACAAAGCCTCCAGGTAGTTGCTTCCCTTGATGAGCACGCCCTTTTTGGAAGCAGCGCCGATGCCTGAGAAGAAGCTCATAGGCACGGAAATCACCAGGGCGCACGGGCAGGAGATAACCAGAAAGGTACAGGCCCTTCTGACGCCCTCAGACCAGGTCTGGCCAAAGAACAGGGGCGGAATCACAGCCAGGAGCACGGCTCCCATCACCACCAGAGGGGTATAATATCTGGCAAACCGGGTGATGAAGTTTTCCACATGGGCTTTTTTGCTGCTGGCGTTCTCCACCAGCTCCAGAATCTTTGCCACGGTGGAATCATCAAACTTCCTTGTGACCTGTACCCGCAGAAGGCCGCTGCCATTGACACAGCCGCTGATGACATCGTCTCCCTCCGCCACCCTACGTGGCACGGACTCACCGGTCAGCGCTGAAGTATCCACCATGGAGTCCCCAAACACGACTTTGCCGTCAAGAGGAATTCTCTCCCCAGACTTGACCACGATGATATCTCCCACCTGTACGTCGTCCGGGTCCACCTGCTTTAACTGCCCGTCCTCCTCTATGTTGGTATACTCCGGGCAGATATCCATAAGCTCAGTGATGGACTGCCCGGAACGGTTCACCGCGTAGCTCTGGAACAGTTCGCCCACCTGATAAAACAGCATAACCGCCACGGCTTCCGAATATTCCCCCACGCCAAAGGCTCCGAAGGTAGCCACTGTCATCAGGAAATTCTCATCAAAAACCTGGCCGTTCCGGATATTGCGGAATGCCTTGTATACAATATCCCATCCAATCAGAACATAGGGAATCAGGTACAAAGCCATCTTTCCCCACACCCCAAGCCATTCCGGCAAAATCTCCATGTGGTCTGTCACTGCCAGGGTAATATAGATAATGAAGGCTGCTATGATACGGGTCAGCATTGCCTTTTTGTTTCTTAGTCATATGGGTTTCCTTTCCTGTGCCGTCCTGCCGCGTTTAAAGCTGAATCACGCAGTCAGGCTCCACCTTCCTGCATACAGACACAACTTCCTTCATAATTTCATCGAACCTGCTGTCATCTGCTTCTATGGTCATCTTCTGGGTCATGAAGCTCACCGTAGCATCTGAGACACCCTCAATTTTTTTTTGATTGCCTCCTCCATCTTTGCCGCACAGTTGGCACAATCCAGGTCCTGCAGTTTGAATTTTTTCTTCATTTCTTATTCTCCTCCATATTTGTTATTTTATTTACTATTCCTCTATATGCTCCATACCCTGGTTGATGATGGTCCTCACATGGCTGTCCGCCAGAGAATAGAATACGGCCTTGCCGTCCCTTCGGCTCTTTACAAGACGGTTCTGCTTAAGGATTCTCAGCTGGTGGGATATGGCTGACTGGTTCATATTAAGCAGCTGCGCAATGTCGCAGACACACATCTCCGCCTCGAAGAGCACATACAATATCTTGATCCTGGTGGAATCCCCAAACACCTTGAATATCTCCGCCAGGTCATATAGCTTATCCTCATCCAGCATCTTGTCATTGACTGCCTTCACTACATCCTCATGGACCTGGTAAAAATCACAGCACTCCACATCATTCATCGCCATGGCTGGTAACCTCCTCTTCTCAGTTTCATTTGTTCAAATGAATAAGTGTTCATATGTTTATATCTACATTATATGCCTAGATTTTAAAATGTCAACCGGGAAATTAAAAATTTGTTTGAAAATCGTTTGAAAATCCCGCGGTGTCCGGCAAGCAGCAAAAGGAGCCGGCCCCGCAGGGACCAGCTCCGTCTGATAATCCTATATCTGATAATCCTATCTATGATACTACTCTTCCTCAGCCTCAGACGCAACCGCAATATGCAGCTCCTCCAGCTGTTTCTCCTCCACCTGTCCGGGCGCCTCTGTCATCAGACAGGAAGCATCCTTCACCTTGGGGAACGCGATAACGTCGCGGATGCTGTCGGCTCCCACCATTAACATCACCACGCGGTCCAGGCCGTATGCCAGGCCTGCGTGGGGCGGAACACCATACTTAAATGCCTCCAGAAGGAAGCCGAACTGCTCCCTGGCCCTCTCAGGCGTAAAGCCCAGCACTTCAAACATCTTGGACTGGATATCGGCCTGGTGGATACGCACGGAACCGCCTCCCATCTCCACGCCGTTCAGGACGATATCATATGCCTTGGCCCGAACCCTGCCGGGATCCGTATCAATATACTGTAAATCCTCATCCATAGGCATGGTGAATGGATGGTGCATGGCCACGTAACGGTCCTCCTCCTCTGAATATTCCAGAAGGGGGAACTCTGTCACCCACAGGAACTTAAAGTCATCCTTTTTAAGCAAATCCAGCTGTCTGGCCAGCTCCAGACGCAGGTTGTCCAGAACATCATATACCACCTTATTCCGGTCGGCGGCAAACAGCAGCAGGTCGCCCGGCTTTCCGTCCATGGCCTGAATCAGGTCATTCATTTCCTCCTCCTTCATGAACTTTGCAAAGGAGGACTTGAAGGTGCCGTCCTCATTGATTGCCACATAGGCAAGCCCTTTATCGCCAAAGCCCTTGGCATACAACACCAGAGCGTCTATATTTTTGCGGGGTATATT
>JAJQEA010000274.1:3500-8299 GCA_021201905.1 Clostridia bacterium | reverse complement strand
AGCGAAGCGCATTTTCCACGGCCTGTTCCCATAAGGTTCTCTTTTTCTTTTCATTTTCCGCCATTCTTATCCTTCTTCCTCTTGATTCTGTTTTAAAAATGTTGTAATCTAAAAGCAAACTTTAAGTACATTTTAATTGATAGTTCACTTTAGTTTACTAATTATTATAAACATATTCCATCTGTTTGTCAATGACAGGATGAAACGGCTTTATCCGGCTGCGCCAAAATGGCTTTATCCCGCCGGCTTTATACCTGCCGGCTTTATACCTGCCGGCTTTATACCTGCCTTGGCAGATTGACCCCAGATGGATCCAGGAGGTTACGATTATGAACAGCAAAAGCTTTACCGAAGAACTGCTCCGGCTGCTTCCCTATTGGCATTACAGGATTGATAAACCCTTCAAGGCTTTTATGAAGGATAAAATGAGTCTGGAAACCTATTACTGTCTTCAGGTACTGCTCCGCAAAGGTCCCATGACCATGACGGAGCTCACCCGCCACTTAAATGTCAGCAAACAGCAGGCAACCAAGCTCATAGAGATCCTGTGCAGCCATGACTTTGTAAGAAGGGTTCCGACAGAACACGACCGGCGCTGCATCGTCATAGAGGTAACCCCATGCGCCAAGGATTATATGATAAATACGATTTACAAAGACACCTCATTTGCAGATAAACTGGAACAGGAACTGGGACCTGATGATATGGGGCGGCTGGAGCAGGCTGTCCAGACACTGTCAGACGTGCTCTCCAGGCTGGACTGACAGTGTCAGCTGTTCTCCCAAGTCCCGGCGGTCAGTGCTGCTCCCGGCCATATCCCCTAAAGGCCTCTGACATACGTAATGAACGCATCGAGCGGCAGCGGCCTGCTGTAATAGTATCCCTGGTAAATGCTGCATCCCAGACGCTCCAGCATCTCAATCTGCTCCGGTGTCTCCACGCACTCCGCCACGGTACTGACCCCCAGTATGCGGGACATGTTCATGATGTTTCCCACCAGTTCACATGTCTGGGTATGTTCCGGCAGGCGGCGGATAAGGGATCCGTCAATCTTTACCTCGTCGTAATGGGCTGAATTCAGATAGTTGAGGGAACCATGTCCCATCCCAAAATCATCCATGCTGATACGCACGCGGGACTCCCTCAGTTTCTCCAGCTGGCGTTCCAGATTGGGACCGGGATTCAGCGCCACCTGTTCTGTCAGTTCAATGGTCAAATCACCTCCCTCCACGCCTGTATCTCTCAGGATGTTCAAAACCTGATCCCCAAAGGACGGATCCTCCAGCTCCAGAGGCAGGATGTTTACGGAAAAAGAGACCGGACGTCCCGTCTCACTCCGGGCCTCCGCCATGTCACGGCAGGCCTTCTCCACAATATACATGCCCAGATTACCGATAAAATCCCCCTGGACAGCCAGGGCAATGACAAGGGGAGGATACACAAAGCCCTGGCCCATGTAATTCCACCGCAGCAGCGCCTCGCAGCCATAGAGGGTCCCGTCACGGTTCACCTGGGGCTGGTAATATAACTCCAGTTCCCCTTTGGACAGGGCATGCTCCAGGTCAGATGACAGAAGCTTGGCTGTCTGCTGGTTTTCGTAGGTATTCCAGCGGAAATCCCTGACCCATACCGAGTGTTCATCCTCGTTCATGGATGACTCCAGCCGCTTGATTTTTCCCAGAAATTCCCTGTCCTGGACCAACTCGCTGTGCCTGATAAAGGGAATATAAATCATGGTGCCCACCGCCAGATTAAACGCCTGAAGCAGGCTTCCGCTTACGCTTCCAGTTGCCAGATAACCGCTGGCCAGCACCGGCACGGTCCACTCCACGCTCCGGGAAACCACAGGCACCAGCCCCCACCACATGGCAAAGCTGCTGACCACCGACAGCACCATGGGAGTCAGTATAAAAGGCAGAATCATGTCCGCACTGAATATAATGGGAAATCCAAACAATACCAGCTCATTGATATTGAAAACAACGGCAGGCAGGGAAAGTTTTGCCAGTCTGCGGTTGTTATTCTTCCTGGCAGCCAGAAACAGGGCCAGAACCATGCACAGGGCGCACCCGCTGCCTCCGATGAACACAAAGGTATCCAGAAATGTCTTGCTGAACATATGGGTGGGCACCAGCCCCTGGGCTGTCATGGCCTGGTTGGCCGCCACCTCTGATTCAAACAGCCTGCGGGATACGGCTTCCAGTGTATTGGTCCCGTGTATCCCGAAAAACCACAGCACGTGGGACAACAGGATGTATAGGAGCATGGGAAACAGGCTGTTTCCCATCTGGCCGAACAGCTTGAGAAACAGGTAGGAGCCGAAATTCATGATATTCACATCGTCAAAGACCAGACTCAGAACCAGACCAGAAAGCCCGCACACACCGATGGTGGCAACAGCAGGGATCATGCTCTGCATGGAGGCATTAAAGTTATAGGCCACTCCCATGGTGTACAGGTGGTGGAAGCCCTCCACCCAACGATAGATTCCTGTCAGCAGGAAACAGCTGAGCAGGGTGATGCATATGGCTGTAAAGCTCCACTCCGGTCCCCATATGGCGTTCCCGCCGGACGGATAGGAAAATGCAATAAAGGCGCATAAGGCCACTGCCGGAAAAAATATGTGGGTGTTTTTATACACGGTCTGCTCTTCCCCGTAGGAATAGGATATCATCAGTGCAAATATAAAGGAAAGGGAGCCGAAGGTGGCCTGGTACGCAGCCATGAGCAGCTGTTTCACGCCGCCCCCGGCCAGGACCGGCAAAAGCTCCTGCCAGGCTCTCAGCGGAAACTGCATGATGACCATGGAAAAGGAACCCAGTATCAAAAATGGTATGGTCAGCAAAAGGCCCTGACGCACTGAAAAAATATAGATATTTTTATTGAGAAATTGGCGGATTCTCTCCATGTCTCCCCTCCTATGAGGTCTTATTGGTCTGCAAATGAGATTATGTAATCATTATACAGGGTTTGGAAAGATTTGTTAAGGATAAGTTAAGTATTAATTTTAATAAAGTACTTGACAATGCATAGTAGTATGTATAATATAGTAATCACAAGGAGGGATTAACGCCCATGAATCCACAATTTAAAAAGGGAGTCCTTGAACTGGTGGTACTGGAATCCGTCCGAAAAAGGGACATGTATGGCTATGAACTGGTCGAGGAAGTATCCAGGGTCATCGATGTCAATGAAGGGACCATCTACCCTCTCTTAAAGAGACTGACCAACGAACATTATTTTGAAACCTACCTGCGGGAATCCACGGAGGGGCCTCCCAGAAAATATTACCATCTGACTGCCGCAGGCATCCTGTATCGGGATGCCCTGGAACGGGAATGGGACGAGTTCCAGCGGAACGTATGTACATTTTTAAAGGAGCATGGAGATGAATAAAACAGAGTTTTTAGACGAGCTAAAAATGTGCCTGGCTGTGCTGGAAGAAAAGGAACAGCAGGACATCCTGGAGGAATACACCCAGCATATTGACATGAAGATGGAAAGAGGCCTCAGCGAGGAGGAAGCCATCGGGGATTTCGGAGATCTGGCCCAGCTGGCGGCAGAGATCCTGGAGGCATACCATGTAAACCCGGACTATTATGGAAACCGGACCGTATCCCGCAAATTGGGAATCAGGGGCATAGTGAAGCGGGCCCGGACCGGCTTTCTGGCTATTGTGAGGACAGCCGGACGGTTCTTACACAGAACAGCCGCAGCGGCCGTACGGAACACCTGTGTCCTGTTCGGGAGAATAAGGGACTTTTTTTCACGGATTCCGGCCCGCCGGCCCCGTATCCTCCGTCATTTCAGGACAAAGATGAACATTGTAACTATAAACGGAGCAGACTCCGCGCCATCCTCTGAAAGCCCCCGGACAGGCCTTCCCGGTATACCGCCTGTTCCGAGAACTGGCCGGGGCGATGACAAAAGCCCTGTCCAAGGCATTGTTCCAAGCTCTGCCCGAAGCACAGTCCAACGCACCGGGGCATCCATATGCCGTGGGATCAGGGGTATGTTCTGCGCTCTGGGAGTTCTTTTCTCCTCCTGCCTTTCCCTGGCCGTGTGGTGCATGTGCTTCTGCCTGCGCTGTGCCTGGAACATCCTGCTTTTTATCCTGGCCTTGCTGAACGGATGCCTTGCCCTGTTTTCATTTTATCTCCTGGCGGTATTTCTGGTATGGACGGTTCAGGGATATCCCTTTGCAGGCCCTGCCCTGATAAGCCTGGGCGTTGTGCTCTGCGCAGGCTCATTTTCCATCCTGTGTATAAGCCTTTTAAGGCTCCGCCAAAATACCGGGAACACCGCCCTTTCCACGGCCACGGGCCAGAACACCACAGAGGAGGTGCAGCATGCGTAAACTGCATTCATATATGATAGCCCTGTTCTGCACAGGCGTATTCGCCGCAGGCCTGGGCACCGGAATTACATTTTCAGAGTTTTCTTCCTTTGCCTATATGGGCAACGCGGACGCAGGCCCTGTTGACATGAGAACAGAGACATTGGATTATGATATGGGCCAGTCTTACCATTCAGAGGAGACGTCTGGGCCGGAATCCTCCGGGGACCTCTCTCTGGATATTATCCGGACAAACCGTCTGCCTGAATCAGAGGAGGATATTGTGGCCGATGACTCCGTTCCCCGTGGTCTGCTCCGCTTTCAGGTCACGTATAACGCTGCCTCTGTCCGTCCCTATGTGGAGTACTCCAAAGGCAGCTACGTGCGTATCGGCAGTGACGATATATCCGATGACTTTGAACTTTTTATGAGAAACAAAGACCAGTTTTTAAAGGATCTAAAG
>JAJQEA010000274.1:0-3490 GCA_021201905.1 Clostridia bacterium | reverse complement strand
GATCTAAAGGCACGGCAGCTTCATTCCTATCAGCCTGCCGGCATCACACAGATTAAAGTGCTGGTGCATCCGGATGACCGAGAGCTGCTGCGTCTTCGGTAGCTGTCTCCCCAAAGGACCTGGCAATCTCTATCAGAAGCTCTGTTATCTTCTCCATGGACTGTACCGGTATGAATTCATACTTTCCATGGAAATTATGGCCCCCTGTGCACAGGTTCGGATAGGGCAGCCCCATATAGGACAGTCTGGCGCCGTCCGTGCCTCCACGGATCGGTACCACAATTGGCCGGATACCCAGCTTCTCCATGGATGCCCTGGCCTTATCAATTAGATCCATGTGAGGCTCGATCTTCTCTTTCATGTTATAATAGGAATCCTTTAGAGCAGCCTCCACGGTTCCGGAACCATATTTCCGGTTCAGGAACTCGGCTGCCTGGGCAAACAGTTCCTTCTTGCGCTCAAACTTCACCCTGTCATGGTCTCGGATGATGTAATCCATCCTGGCTTCCTCCACACAGCCGGTCATCCTGTCCAGATGGTAAAAGCCCTCATACCCTTCCGTATACATAGGGTTCTCATCCGCCGGAAGCAGTGACTGGAATTCCATTGCCATGAGAAGAGCGTTTCTCATGCGGCCCTTGGCCGTGCCCGGATGGATATTGGCGCCGTGGACCGTCACCCTGCCGGAAGCAGCGTTAAAGTTTTCGTACTCCAGCTCTCCCAGCGCTCCGCCGTCCACCGTGTAAGCCACATCAGCCCCGAAGCCTTCCACGTCAAAGCCGTCGGCCCCCCGGCCCACCTCCTCGTCCGGCGTGAAGCCGATGCAGATCGTCCCGTGCTTTACCTCCGGATGACTGAGAAAATAGGCTGCCATGGTCATGATTTCAGCGATACCTGCCTTATCATCCGCTCCCAGCAGAGTGGTCCCGTCCGTGGTAATCAGAGTCCTGCCCTCATATTCCTTTAGATCAGGAAAATCCGCTGTCCTCATCCATATATCCTGTTCCCTGTTCAGACAGATATCCTGTCCATCGTAGTCCCGGATAAACTGCGGCTTTACATCCTTGCCGGAAAAGGAGGGAGCCGTGTCCATATGGGCGATAAAGCCCAGGGACAGAGCTGTCTTCCCCTCCTCCAGATTGAACGGAATACATGCATATACATACCCCTGCTCACTCATCCTCACCTGGGTTGCCCCCAGCTCCGTAAGCTCCCCGACCAGCTTATGCGCCAGTTCAAACTGCTTCTCTGTGCTGGGAATGGACTCCCTGTCATCCTCTGACTGGGTGTCGTATGAAACGTAATCCAGCAATCTCGCTGTAACCTCCGATATTTCTGCCACCTCTCCATTACCTCCTGTGATTTTTATTGTGATTTATATTGCCGGCATTCTATCACCAGAGCGTGTCCCAAACTTCCCTTGTTCCCCGCCGCTACCGGTTTGCCAGCTCCTCCGTGATCTCCTCCCATGTAATGCCGCGGTCCGCCATGAGCACCATCATGTGGTAGAGGAAATCCGAAATCTCATATTTGATTTCTTCCGGGTTGGGATTCTTGGCCGCTATGACGATTTCAGTGGCCTCCTCTCCCAGCTTCTTGAGTATCTTGTCAATTCCCTTGTCAAACAGATAGTTGGTGTAGGAGCCTTCCTTTGGATGCTCCTTACGGTCCAGTATGACCCCAAACACCTCCTCAAATACCTTCAGGGGATTTGTTTCCTTGTACTCCTTCTCAGCCAGCGTGGTAAAGAAACAGGACCTGTTTCCCGTATGGCAGGCAGCTCCCACCTGCTTCACCGCCGCCAATATGGTGTCATTGTCACAGTCAATCTTCAGGGATTTTACATACTGGAAATGGCCGCTGGTCTCGCCCTTAAGCCACAGCTTCTGCCTGCTCCTGCTGAAATAGGTCATCCTGCCGGACGCCAGTGTGGCCTGGAAGGATTCCTCATTCATGTAGGCCATCATCAGCACCTCCATGGTCTTATAATCCTGGACAATGACGGGGATAAGGCCGTCGCTTCCCAGCTTGAAATTCTTCCATTCCAGGGAACTCTCAAAGGTATCCGTGACAATGCCCGCGCCTTTTAAAATCTGCTTTAACTCCATCACCTTGTCCAGGTCATCCTCCGCCAGCGTCAGGACAGCGCCTTCCACCTGGGGACATCCCAGGCTCAGCTTCAAATCCCCGGCCATTTCCTGGACACTTTCATGGCCTCCGCAGAATAAAAGGCTTGGGCAGGATATCTCTCCGATCTCCCCCAGCTCAGCCAGGGACGGGACCGGACCGGAGGCCCTGCATATCATCATGGACGCGCCCAGCTGAATATACTCCTCCACCCGGTTCAGATAGGACAGGTCCGGCATGTAGGCGTAAATCTTTTCGCTGCCAAACCGGTCCGCCGCCTCCTTCATCATATCCACATTGTCTTCATAGCTCACATCCAGGAATACGGCGCTGGCTCCTGCATACAGGTACTTCTTCACATCCTCCAGGCGCCGGATCCGTCCTCCCGCCAGTATGGGCTCGTCCACGGTGCGGGCTGTCTCCTTGATAGCGCCTATGACAGCCTCATGGTCCTCATCTGAAAAAGAACGGTCGTAGATAAATATTTCATCTGCCCCGTTGTCACAGGCTGTCCTGGCAAGGTCCTTAAGCCTGCCCTCATACTCAAGCTTTCCGTTCCAGGAAAAGGTCTTTCCGTTCCTGTAATCAAATCCCATAATCAGCTTCTTGCAATCAGTCATTTGAATCTCTCCATTTTCTCTGGTACTTAAGCCTCATAAAGCCTCACAGCCTCGGCAAGGTCAATTCTGTTCTCATACAGGGCCTTACCGATAATGGCTCCCCTGATACCCGCCTCATGCAGGCATTTTAAATCCTCCATACAGGATACCCCGCCGGAGGCTATGATGTCAAGTCCTGTCTCCTCTGTAAGCTTCCTTGTGGCCTCCACATTGGGGCCGGACAGTATGCCGTCCCTGGATATGTCGGTATAGACAATGTGCCGGACACCGTATTCCTTCATGGTAAGACACAGGTCTCTGGCGGTAAGGGAGCTGACCTTCTCCCATCCCTCCACTGCCACCATGCCGTCCTTCGCGTCCACGCCTGCCACAATGGCCTCCTCGCCGAAGGTTCTCACCATATCCCTGAGGAATTCCGGATGCTCCACTGCTTTGGTTCCGATAATGACACGCCTGACTCCCAGGCCCAGCATACGCTCCACCGCCTCGCCGGTACGGATGCCGCCGCCAATCTCAATGGGAATGGAAACCGTGTCCGCAATTCTGCGTATGACCTCCTCATTGACAGAATACCCTGCCAGGGCGCCGTCCAAGTCCACCAGATGCAGGAAGGACGCCCCCTTCTCCTGCCAGTGGGCAGCCACCTTTTCCGGGGCGTCCGAGTATATGGTGATATCCTTAAATGCTCCCTGCCTTAACCGGACACACTGTCCGTTCTTCATATCTATTGCCGGATATAACTG
>JAJQEA010000206.1 GCA_021201905.1 Clostridia bacterium | reverse complement strand
GACTGGGCCTCTCAGAAGGAATGTGAACGGGGCTTCCAGGAATTTGAATACCAGCAGTACCAGAAAGAAAAAAGGTGGCTGGAGCGGGCTGCCGACGCCCTGCAGAGAAAAAGCCAGAAAATGGCAAAGCCGCCCAAACGCATGGGAAGCAGCGAGGGGATGCTCTACAAAGGCATTGCCGCTGTCCAGCAGGGCCATGTGCAAAGCAATAAATCCTCTGTCATGAGCCGGCTGGAGCACCTGGATAAAAAGGACCGCCCGGACGAGCTGCCCCAGGTGTCCATGAAACTGCCGGACGCCGGGCGGATACGGGCCAGAAACGCGGCCGCCATCCGGCATCTCACCGTGAGCTACGGGAATCGCATTGTCCTGGACGACGTAAGCCTGGAAATAGAGGCAGGGAAGCGGACCTTTATCACCGGCAATAACGGGGCCGGGAAGTCCACTTTAATCAAAGCCCTGATGGACAGGGCCCCTGAAACCTTCATCACCTCCGAAGCAAGAGCCGCCTATTTTTCCCAGGACCTGGACACCCTGGACCCGGAAAAAAACCGTGCTGGAAAATGTGTCGGAGGATGCAGCCTGGCCCCAGCATATCTGCCGGGCCGTCCTGGCCAATCTCTATATGACCAAGGACGATATGTTCAAACCGGTCAGCGTATTATCCGGAGGAGAAAAGGTCAAGACCGCCCTGGCCAAGGTTCTGGTATCGGGCTGCAACTTCATGATACTGGACGAACCCACCAACCATATGGATGTGTATACCATGGAGGGGCTGGAACACCTGCTGGAAAGCTACGACGGGACTCTGTTAGCCATCAGCCACGACCGCACCTTCATAAGCCATACAGGGGATGTGGTGTTCCGGCTTGAAGACGGACACATACAAAAAAGCACGGAACAGGAAACAGACACCCGGCACAACAGGAAATATTAACCGTTATATTTTATTGACAATAACGCTTTTCCATTATATGATAGTTTTACTATAATTATCCAAATGGAGGAGACGTATTATGAAAAAAAATGTATTGGGGATTTTACTGGCAGGCGCCATGGGAGCTGCCCTTATAACAGGCTGCAGTGCCGCATCATCCGGCACCGCCTAGCCCTCTGCCACACAGCAGACACAGGAATCAGCCCCGGCCTCTGACGAAGCCGGTACACCAACCGCGGACGCAGCAGATCTGACAGGCCATACCCTGATGATCTACTGCGGCGCGGGCATGACAAAGCCGTTCCAGGAAATTGCGGACAGCTTTAAAGCTGCCACCGGCTGCGGGATGAACGTGACATACGCCAATGCCGGCCAGATTCAGTCACAGATTACCACATCCGAAGAAGGCGACATGTTCATTGCCGGCTCAGCCGAGGAGCTGAAACCGGTTGAGTCCTATGTATCCGAAAGCAGGGCGCTGGTAAAGCATATACCTGTGCTGGCTGTCCAGAGCGGTAACCCGAAAAACATTACATCCCTGTCCGGCCTGGCTGAGGAAGGCGTATCCCTTATCATCGGAGATGCGGACTCCACGCCCATTGGAAAGATTGCCAAAAAGGCCCTGACCGATGCAGGTATCCTCGACAAGGTTCAGATAGCGGCATCCACTACCACGGCTCCCCAGATGGCAACTGCCATTGCAGCGGGGGAGGCTGACGCTGCCATCATCTGGAAGGAGAACTGCGATGCAGAGGGTGTGGAAATCATGGATAACAGCGGTTTGGAAGATTACATAAAGACCATCCCCGCGGCTTCCCTAAGCTGCTCTGGGGATCATGACGCCAGACAGGCCTTTCTGGACTACCTAAATTCAGGGAAGGCACGGGAAATCTGGATAAAGTACGGATATGAGATTGCGGAATAAACGTAAGGGGCGCGGGGGGGCAGACCTGTTCTCAGCCATGACCGTCGCGGTAGCGCTGCTGGTGATTCTTTTCATTGGCAGCGCGGTCTGCGCCATTGCAGCCGGAGGGCTTCCCGCCTTTGCCGGAACCATACGCCAGAAGGAAGTGCTCTTTGCCCTGCGTCTCAGTGCGGCCACCGCCAGCCTTTCCACCCTTATTGTCATGGCGCTGGCGCTTCCCACCGCCTATGCCCTGACCCGGACCTCCATGCCCTTTAAGGAGCTTTCCGGCATCATCATCGAGCTGACCCTGTCCCTGCCATACCTGCTTCTGGGACTCAGCCTTCTCATCATGTTTTCATCACCCGCAGGCAAATGGCTGAAAGAGCAGGGCTTTAAGGTGGTGTTTTCTCCCGCGGGCATTGTCATGGCCCACATCCTGGTAAACCTCCCCTATGCCATCCGGCTCATCCGCACGGCCTTTGAGGCTTCCGACCAGCGGATGGAATTCATTGCCCGGACCCTGGGGGCTTCCCCCTGGAAATGCTTTCTGACCATTCTCCTTCCCCTTTGCCGCAGAAGCCTTGTGAGCACCTTTATCCTGACCTGGTCCAGAGCCCTGGGGGAATTCGGAGCCACCCTTATGCTGGTGGGAATTACCCGTTTCAAGACGGAAACCCTGCCCGGCAGCATCTATCTGAGCATATCCACCGGCGACAACCAGGCCGCTATGGCAACTGCCATGCTGATGCTGATAATTTCCGGGCTGACTCTCTTTCTCTCCCGTCTGCTTACCAGTCCCGCTGACAGAAACAAAAGGCAGGTGTTCATACGATGAACCAGATAGTTATCAACAATTTTTCCGTAAAAAGAGGCAGTTTTACACTGTCGCCCATCTCTCTTACCATACAAAAGGGGGAAATCTTCGCCATTCTGGGCCGCACGGGTTCGGGTAAAACCGTACTTCTGGAGGCCATCAGCGGCATGTTTCCCGGTGACACCGGCAGCATCCTCCTGGACGGAATTGACATCCGGGATATCCCGCCCGGTCAGAGGAGGCTGGGCCTTGTGTATCAGGACTATAGCCTGTTTCCTCATATGAAGGTAAAGGAGAATATTTCCTACGGACTGAAAATGCATGGATATTCAAAGAAAGAACAGGACAGCCGCGCACAGGAGCTCATGGAAATGCTGTCCATCTCCCACATAAAGGACCAGTACCCCGGAACCCTCAGCGGAGGCGAAAGCCAGCGCACAGCCCTGGCAAGAGCCCTGGCACTGGCTCCCCAGGTTCTTTTATTAGATGAGCCGTTTTCAGCCCTGGACCCTGCCACCCGGCAGTCCCTATATCAGGAGCTGCGCCGGATTCACCGGCATTTTGGCTGCACCATCATCTTCGTCACCCACGATTTTCTGGAAGCCCGGACCCTTGCAGGCCGCGCGGCCATCCTTCTGGAAGGGGAATTAAAGACAGTCACCGACACCTCCAGGCTGATGAACGGGCATTTTTCCGCGGAGGTGGAAGGTTTTCTGGGAAGAAATCAAATCATTACTGCGCCAGAGTGCCAAAAGCGCCAAGAACGCCAAAAAGAAAAGAGGATTGTCCAATGACATATAGCAAGGATGCGCTGTCATTTTACAGCGAATTAAGATCACGTTTCATGAAGCTGCTGACAGAGGAAGGGATTCTGGGCGAGCAGGTGGTAATCAACACAAAATCCCTCACGCCGGAGGAAGCCATAGGCATTACAAAACGGAAGGATTTTCCCATTATAACGGGAAAGGATGTGATGGTTCAGGCAGAATGTTTGGGCGCCCTGGGACAGGCGTTTACCGACGCCCCCTGCGCATACCGGGGCACACTGGAGGAAATATGCTCCCTGGACCTGGCAAATGACCCCTACGGCCGCGGGTTATTTATAGCGGCCCTGAACGCCGTCATGAAGCACCTGGGCAGAGTGGAATGCACGGTCCACTGCTGCAATGAAGGGCCGGAATCCTGCGCTATGGATGTGGTCCGTTACATCTGCGAGCACTACGGCCGCCCCAGCATTGCTCTGATCGGATACCAGCCCGCCATGCTGGAACAGCTTGCAAAGGAATATGATGTCAGGGCAGCTGACTTAAACCCCTCCAATATCGGCCAGGAGCGCTTCGGGGTCCTTATTGAGGACGGACGCATCCCTGAGACCAGCCAGTCCATGTGCCGCCTGGCAGATCTGGTGCTGTGCACAGGAAGCACGGTCTGTAACGGTTCCATCGTGGACTTCCTCCCATTTAAGGACAAAATCCTGTTCTACGGCACTACTCTGGCAGGAGCCGCCCCTCTCATGGGCCTGCCGAGACTGTGCTTTGCGGACCGTTATCAGGATTCCTTCTTGCATAATACGTCTGTCTGATGCTATAGTATAGAAAGATTTCATCAGAACGATTATAACTAAAGGAGGACTACCATGGCATCACTGCCAAGGCTTGGGGAAACCATAAGCGGTTTCACCGTCACCGAACTTGGAACCATACACATGCTGGGCGCCAGGACCGTTCTGTTTCACCATGAATCCAGCGGCGCCCAGCTTTTATATATTCAGAATGACGACCGGGAACTGGGGTTTAACCTGATTTACCGGACACCGCAGATGGATGAACGGGATAATTCCCACATATTGGAGCATCTTATACTCTCCTCCTGTAAAAAGTATCCCAGCAGGGATATCTTTTTTGACATGGACAGCAAGAGCTATACCACCTTTATGAACGGCCTTACGGACAATACCTTCACCTGCTATCCGGTGTGCAGCCAGAGCCAGGAGCAGCTTATAAAACTCATGGACGTGTTCCTGTGCTGCATGGAGGAGCCGGATGCCCTGAAGAACAAACATTTTTATCTCAGGGAGGCCATACGGTATGAGCTCTCATCCGCCAATGGCCCCCTGACCATGCAGGGCACGGTGCTCAGCGAGGACTGGGGCCATCTGACCGACATTCTGGAAAATGCGGACAGCGCCATGTCCCATACTCTTTATGAGGGCTCGCGCACTGCCAGCCTGCTGGGGCGGGCCCACCTGCATTACAGGGAGCTGTCCTTTGAGCAGGCCAGGGAAACCTTTGAGCGGTGCTACAGCTATTCCAACTGCCTGATTACCCTATATGGAAATATGGATTACAGGGCCATGCTGAATTTCCTGGACAGGGAGCACCTTTCCATGGCCGCCTCAAAGGGCCGCAGCCTTCTTGAGGCGTTTGATGAACCGGTGAAACCGGGTTTCAGGACCTGTACGGCACAGAGTCCCGCTTATCATGGCAGCCCCTCGGAACACGCCTCTGTCATGGACTACGGCATAGACCTGTCGGGCTGCACAAAGGAGGAACTCATATACTGGGACCTCTTTGCGGATATCCTGGATAACGATACCTCTCCCTGGCACAGATATGCCAGGGAAATGGGACTGAACCATGTGATGGAGGTCTATCTGGATATTCTGCTGCCCCACCCCTCCTTAAAATTCCGCCTGCGCAACGGTGATTCCTGCCTGAAGGAGGCATTTTTGGACTCCATCCAAAAGGCCTTTAAAGATATCAGCCGCGATGGTCTGTCCCCCAAGCTGTACCGGGCTTCCATGAAGGAAAACCGCCTCTCCGACTCCCTTACCAGGGAAGCCCCCCATCTGGGCTTTAACCTGTCCGAGGAAATCGGACGTTACTGGAGCACCACAGGCAGGACCGATTATTTTCAGCTCTATGAGGAAGCCTTCCGGCGCTTTGAGGATGACTCAGACCAGGCCATCATAAAGAAGCTGGCTGCCTCTGCCCTCCATCCCTGGGCCAGCGCCCTGGTCGTGACCCAGCCCGTGCCCGGTCTGGCAGAACAGCTGGAGGAGGAAAAGGAACAGTATCTTAAAGAAAAGCTGGCTTCCATGACAGCGGCTGAGCAAAAACAGCTGATAGAGGAAACAGCCGCCTTCCATGACTGGAATTCCAGGCAGCAGAGCAATATGGACTTTCTCATCCGGCCCCGGGATCTTCCTGAGCCGCCCCAATCATGCCCCTTCACAAAAAGACAGTGGGGAACCATCACATGCTATACGTCCCCTTCCCCCTCGCAGGGTGTGGGCAGTTACCAGCTCTATTTTGACATCAGCCGGATTGGGAAGGACGACCTTAACTACCTTACACTCTATCAGATGCTTCTCACGGAACTGGATACAAAGCGGTTTACCGTGGAACAGCAGAAGAACCTGGAGCAGGAATACCTCCACGACTGTACCTTTGACGAGCTGTATCCCCCAAGGGAGGCAGGCCTCCAAAACCATCCCATGATGAGCGTATTCTGGTACGGTCTGACCGGAGATTTTGAGGCCGGGCTGGATTTTCTCCTGGATGTAATGGGCGGTGGAGATTACAGCGACACGGATACCATTATACAGGTACTGGAAAAATATCTGCCTGACTACGACCAGTCCAAGGCGGACAATGCCTCTGCCCTGGCCTTTAGCCTGTCCGAAGGCTATACAAGGCAGGAATGCAGGTTCCGCAATATGTTAAACAGCCAGGAGAATTATTATTTCCTGAAGGATGTGCTGAAACGGCTGAAGGAAGATCCTGATTTTGGGACCACGGCAGCTTCCAAGCTTAAAACCATTTCCCAGGCCATATTAAATTGCCGTGGCCTGGTATTTCTGGCAGCCGCCTCACCGGATGTATTGGAAAATCTGGAACAGACCGCCGCGGATAGACTGGGGAGACTTCCCGTTTTTAAGGAAGAGCATGAATCTTTGGCTCCCGCCATCTGGATCCCGGACCAGAAGCAAAGGCTGGCCGTGTGCGTGGAAGCCTCCTGCCAGGAGACGCGGCTCATGGGCGATTTCCATGGCAATCCCGGCTTTAAAGGGCGTTATCTGCCCTTTCTCATGGCTGCGGCGGATAAATATTTAAAGCCGGCCATACGCTACCAGGGCGGAGCCTATGACAGCGGCATTGACTTTTATATACCTGGCGGTTATTTTTCCCTGTGGAGTACCGCGGACCCGGAGGTCAGGAGTACGCACAGGCTGTTCCTGGCAACCGGCGCAAAGCTCATGGACCTGCCCCTGACCCGCGAAGAACTGGACGGCTACATCCTGAGCGCCTATGCCCAGGCCCTTCCGCCCTCCGGGACCTTAAGCACCCGTATGCGGCTCATGCGCAGGGACATGGTGAACATGGATACCCGCAAAATAAACGAAATGATTTCTGATATCAGAAATGCGGAACTCTGCCACCAGCAGGAGGCAGCCCGGATCATGGACGAGATTTTAAAACGCAGCGCCATTGTCACAGTGGGAAATGAGAAATGTATCATGAAAGATAAGGATGTGTTTGACCAGGTTTTGATATACCATACGGATTATGTGTAAAGGGCCGGTCCGGGATTCACGTGGGGTCCGGACCGCAGCAAAGCCCCGGAGATTATGAACTTCATCTCCGGGGCTTTCCCTTGTTCTCTATCCTGTAAATTCAATCATCCGATTCCGCCATACACGATTCCCAGTATGAACACGATCACGGCCAACGGCACATAGACATACTTGGCCAGAGGTCCGAAAAACTCTCCCAGGGGCTTTTTACGCCCTTCCTCCAGCTCCTCCCGTATCTCCTTATATCCCAGGATATAATAGATGGATACAGCTCCCAGCACTGCTCCAAAGGGCACCACAATAATGGTGATGAAATCCATCCATGACCCCACCTTGGGCTCTGACTCCAGGAAAATTCCCACTAACAGGGCAATGCCGCTGCACAGGGCCACTGCCCCTTTCCTGGGAAGCTTAAACCGGTTCTGCCATGACTCGCTTACCGCCTCAAACATATTGATTAAGCTGGTGATGCCGGCAAAGGCAACGGACAGGAAGAAAATCACCGCAAACAGCCTTCCCATGGGCATCTGCCGGAAAATCTCAGGCAGGGTGATGAACATAAGGGGCGGGCCTGCGTTGGGCTCAATGTCAAATGCGAACACAGCCGGCATGATGGCAAGGGCAGCCATCATGGCAGCAACCGTGTCAAAAAAGGCGGTGCGGATGGATGCCTTGGGTATATCCTCTGTCTTGGCCAGATAGGTGCCGTACACAATCATTCCCGAGCCTGTGATGGACAGTGAGAAAAATGCCTGTCCCATGGCCATGACCCAGGTATCCACCTTTAATAAATCGCTCCAGTCAGGGGCAAAGAGGAATTTATACCCTGCCTCCGCTCCCGGCAGAAAGGCCACGCGGATGGCCAGTATTGCGAACAATACAAAGAAAGAAGGCATCAGGACCTTATTAATCTTCTCAATTCCCTTGGTGGCCCCAAACATAAGGATGCCGGCCGCTGTCACCACCACCAGGACATGCCATGGAACACTCCCGAACTCCCCTGTGGCCTGGCTGAAATAGGCCGCTGCGTCCGCTGTAAGGATGGCCCCTGTTACGGAACCGGCCAGGGCTCTTACCACCCATCCCACGATGATGGCATACCCAATGGCAATCCCCAGGGAACCCAGAAGCGGAATCCAGCCCAGGAAATACCCCAGCCTGCCTTTTCCTATTTTTTCCCAGCAATATTCATACGCTCCCAGGGTTCCGGTCTTGGCCCGGCGCCCAATGGCAAACTCGGCCGACAGCCCTACCAGGCCGAATAATACAATAAATAAAATATAGGGCACCAGAAACGCGCCGCCGCCGTATTGACCCACGCGGTACGGAAACATCCAGATATTGCCCATTCCCACTGCGGAACCCACACAGGCCAGCACAAATCCCAGGCTGCTTCCAAAGCCGCCGTTCTGGTGCACGGCTGCCTGTGAGGAATCCGTTTTTTTCTGCTTGCTCATAACTTCTCCTTTTAAAACGTTCATTTAGACGGCCCGCCGCCCTGCAAAAAAATGAAGCAGGACTGCCTGGAAAGCCATCTTTACTATACTACCCCATTAACGCCATTTAGTCAAAGCTTTAAAGCAAAAAAGCGGGAAATAGAAAAAATCTGCTGAAAAAATTCCGCGGTTAAAACATATCAACCACATCATAGCTGCTTCCGTTCCACACAGCCGGCCGTACCTGCCTTGTCTTAAGCTGTTCCACGAAATCCTCCAGGCGGTCCACCTTCTCCGGCAGCCAGGTGGCATACTTCCCAATCTGGCCCGTGGTGTGGGCATCGCTGGCCCCTATGGTCTTAAGCCCCAGCTCCCGGCAGTACGAGAGAGCCCTGCGGTTGGCTTCCAATGCTGTACTGCCGTTGAGCACCTCCACCCCGTGGAGCCCTTTGACCACCCGGAGGTTTTCCTCCAGACCCCGGTTATTGTTCCGGAAAGGATGGCAGGAGACACAGAACCCCCCTGGCCTCATTGACATGGTTTATAAATTCCTGGGCATCCACCCGGCAGCCGGGATAATCTTCAATCCCCCACGCCGTGATATCCCCCTGAAGGGAAAAGAACTCAATCCCCACAAAAATGGAAAAACCGATCCTGTCCGAATACTCTGCCGCATATTCCCTGAGCCCCATGCTGTCATGGTCCGTTATGCAGACAGCATCCAGTCCCCTGCCCCGCGCGATGGCCACGATTTCCTCCAGGTTTATTTTGCTGTCCGATGAATAAGTACACTCATGAAGATGCATGTCAACCAGCATATAGGTTCCTCCTATCTCTTAATAATTTTGAGCAGCCTGCCGTCCTCTGTCCATACAAGGCTCTCCAGGTCCATGAATTCGGCTACAAAGGGGCTGGCCGGCCTCCGGCAAAGTTCCAGGGGCGCGTCATTCTGGACCAGCTCGCCCTGGTCCATGATGGCGATGCGGTCGGCCAGGATAATGGCCTCCTCCTGGTCGTGGGTGACGAACACCATGGTCAGCCCCAGGTCCTTCTGGAGCCGTTTCAGCTCATGGCGCATTTTGGTGCGCAGGGCAGCATCCAGGTTGCAGAAGGGCTCATCCAGCAGGCACAGCTTGGGCTCCACGATCAGCGCCCTGGCAAGGGCCACTCTCTGCTGCTGGCCTCCGCTGATTTCCTGGATATGGGCCCGGGCATAATCTGCAAGGCCCACCATTTCAAGATAACGCATTCCCTTCTGCCGGGCCTGCTCCCGCTTCACTCCCCTGAATTTCAGGCCGTAAATCACATTCTGAAGCACTGTCATGTGGGGAAACAGGCCGTAGGACTGGAATACAGTCGTAACCGGCCGCTGTTCCGGAGGGATGCGGGTAATGTCCTCGCCGTCCAGCCGCACGCTGCCGCTGTCCGGAGCCAGGAAGCCTCCTATCATATTGAGGGTTGTAGTCTTCCCGCACCCTGATGCCCCAAGAATGCAGAGAAGCTGGCCCTGTTCCAGGGTAAGGGACAGATCCCGCACCACCTCCCTGCCGTCAAAGTGTTTTTTTAAATGGTCAAGTTCAAGATACACGCCGCTTACCTGCCTTCCATGTTATTAAATAAGCCATGCCTTCCACTGCCAGCACCACCAGTATGATGCTGGTGGCAATCAGGGAGGCCAGGGCGTAGTCCCCGGTATAAACCGCGTCAAACAGTTTAAACACCGCCAGCTTACGGCCCGGATCTATGAGAAACAGGATTACTCCCGCCGTAGTCATGCTGCTGGAAAAGTTATATACAAAACAGCTGAGAAACGCCGGCTTAAGACCGGGCAGTATGACGGTCCTGAGCACCGAAAGCTGGCCTCCTCCCAGGTCCCGCACCGCTTTTTCCTGTGCCCTCGGCACCTGTGTCAGGGTGGCGGAACAAATCTTTGTGGCCGTGGGAAGCTGCTTGAATAGCATGTTGGAAATGACAATCAGGGCTGTTCCTGTCAGCTTTAAGGGCGGAGAATTAAAGGCTAGGATATAGCCGATTCCAAAGCAGGTTCCCGGCAGCATATAGGGCAGCGTGACCAGACAGTCAAAGAAATTCCGGCCGGGAATCTGTCTCCGCTCCATGTAATAAGCGAAGAGCATCGCAAAAAAGGGTTCCGGCCAGGGATACGATGAACGCATATGCCACGCTCCGCCCCATAGTGCCCAGGTCAAAGCGGACCATCTGCTCCAGATAACGTGTGGTAAAGGAATACACTCCCCTGGTGCTCTTGAGGAAGCCGGATATGAATATGCATCCGTACTGCAAAGCCATTATAAAAAAGAATAGTATGCTTCCCAGGTTGGAGAGAATTCCCGCCGCCCCGCATTTTCCCAGTGAAAGGGCCAGGGGCTCCTGTCTCCCTCTGCTTCCCTCTGTCAGCATATCCGAACGCTTCATCAGTTTCTGGTAAATGAAAAATGCGGCTATGGACGGAAGCATCAGAACCATGTTCATGGCGGAGGCCTTCTCCAGGTTGGAGTAACCCACCAGCTGGAGATATATCTCTGAAGCAATGGTGCTGAACCGTCCTCCGATGATGACCGGAGTTCCAAAATCCGCCAGGGATCGGACAAAGGAAAGGAGCAGGGCCACCCATATCCCCGGCCGTATGAGCGGCAGTACAATGTCCCCCAAAATAGCCCTGGGGCTGGCTCCCAGGTCCCTGGCCGCCCGGATGCTGTCTCCATCCAGCCTGGTCAGGATTCCCCCCAGGAACAGGGCATTTAAAGGCACAAAGGAAAGGCTCTGCATCAGGATCACTCCCCAGCAGTTATAGGGGTCCCAGCTCAGCCCCAGCAGCCGGTAGGTAATCCACCCCCGGCGTCCGTAGAGCTGGATATAAGCCAGGGATGATACAAAGGGCGGGGAGACCATGGTAATCAGCAGAAGTCCCATGCAGACCAGCCTGAGGGCTCCCCGTCTTGTGGCCAAAAACAGGGCCGCTGCCGTGGAAAAGGCAGTGCAGAGAAGGGATGCGCATATACCCACGAACACACTGTTCCAGAGATTTCCCCTGTATTGGTTCCAGACAGAAGCATAGGCATCATAGCTTACGGATTTCCCGTCCCAAAGGCTCCTTATCAGGATACAGAGCATAGGCCAAAACACAAACAGGAAAATGCTGGACAGCAGAACTGCCAGCAGCAGCTTGTCCGCCCCGTATCCCGCAATGCCAAAAAGGACATCTTTCGATGCCCTTTTGCCATACATGTCTCCATGCATGTTTCTGTGTTTATCTGCATTCATGTCTCCATGGGTGCTGTCAAACCTATTCATCTGCCGCCTTATCTCCCATCAGCGCCTCAAAATGCTCCAGGATCTCCGTACGCTTTTCACCGAACAGGGACAGATCCTCCTTCATCAGCATGCCTGTGTCATACCCCAGATCCAGTCCTTCCATGGATGGCTTGATGGTCTTTACGCTGTTCTTCTGGTCGATCTCTGCCAGCATCCGCAGATTCTCGTCACTGCTAAACAGCCACTCTATGAAGTACCTGGCCGCGTCCGAGTTCTCAGCGTTCTTAAATGCCGCCACTCCCTCGGGTACCCACGGGATACCGTCCTTCGGGTAAACAATGGACACATCATACTCGTCTAACAGGGACTCGATGGTACCGTCAATGTATGTGATGCCGATGGCATATTCATCTGTGGTCACCTTATTCTTAGGGTCGGAGCCGCGTTTTGCATAGTAAGCTATGTTCTTATTCAGTCCTTCAAAATAGGACCAGCCCTCATCTTCCCCCTTGGCCTGAAGCAGGGCATTGACCACTGCATAGTTGGTACCGGATACAGCCGGGTTGGACATGATGATTTCGCCTTCGTATTCTGCCTTTAACAAATCATCCCAGTTGGCTGGAGCCTCTATATTGAGCTCCTCCATAAGGCCGTCATTGATCAGAAAGCCTACAATAGTAATTCCCTTGGAATACCAGTAGCCTTCCGGATCCTTAAACTCCTCCGCCAGGTCCGCGGAAGCATCAAACGAAACCTGCTCTAACAGTCCGTCATCCTTTGCGCTCATAAATGCGTCGATGCCGCCTCCAAACCATAAATCGGCGGAAGGTGTGCCGCCCTCGGCGCGGAGCTTGGAAAGCACCTCTCCTGAGGACATGGACAGCAGCTCTACCTTCACGCCGGTATCCTCAGTGAATTTGTCAAACAGGGTTACATAATTCTCGCTGGTGGCCACCACCTTCATGGTGCCGGAGAGAGCCGGGGCTTCTGCCTTTGTTTCTGCTTTTGTTTCCTCCTGGCTCTGAACTTCCGTCTCCTGGGCTGCGGTGGTTTCCCCGGTCTGGGCTTCGGTGGCTGCCCCGCTGGTATTATCGCCCGCGTTATTGCTGCCGCCGCAGGCTGCCAGTGCCGGTACCATAGACAATGCCATTAACAGGGCAATCATTTTCTTTCTCATCTGTGGTCGTATCCTTTCTTTCATAACAATATTTTGCATCACCATCCCGTATCCTCCTCTTAAGGACAGCAATTACCATTGTTGAATTATAATGAGCAGCGGTCCTTAAGTCAATAAGGAGGCTTCCGGTATAGAAAAAAACGAACAGGCAGGAAATCGGATAGAAAAATTCTATTCTTAGCCAGGGCTGCTTATCCGCTGCTTTCCCAATATTATTTTGTAAAAAGGAATGGACGGTGCCAGGGCATTGTGATAAAATAAACGAGGTTATTTTCCCGGCATACAGCCGGGATTTTTAATGGATATAACGGAGGGGTTTTGAAAATGGAACATAAAAGAAGTCAATGGGCCAGCAACATAGGTTTTATACTGGCCGCCGCTGGAAGTGCGGTGGGATTGGGTAATATATGGAAGTTTCCGGGAAAGGTGGCCGCCGGAGGAGGCGGAGCGTTTCTAATCTGTTACGCCCTGATTGTCCTGTTCGTAGGATTCCCTGTCATGCTGGCAGAGCTTTCCATCGGGCGCAGCACCCAGAAAAATGTAGTTGGCGCCTTTCGCCGGCTGAACCCGCGCTGGAGCTTTGCGGGCGGCATCGGCGTCCTGACCTTGTTTGTAATCATGTCCTACTACAGTGTGGTGGGAGGATGGGTGATGAAATACATTGCGGTGTATCTTACCGGAGCGGATTTCAGTGCCTTTGGAAATGACAGCAGCCGATTTTCCGCTTATTTTGCAGATTTCATATCGCGGCCCGGAGAACCGCTTATATGGGGCGCTGCCTTCCTGTTTCTGTGTATCTACGTGGTTGTGCGGGGCGTGTCAGAAGGGATTGAACGGGTCAGTAAATTTTTAATGCCCGGCCTGTTCGTGCTGTTAACCGGAATCGTCATCTATGCCATGACCCTGGATGGGGCTGCCGAGGGTCTTAAATATATGCTGGCCGTGGACCCCGCAAAATTCAACGGCGGAACCGTGGTGGCCGCCCTGGGCCAGGCCTTCTTCTCCCTCAGCGTGGGAATGGGCATCATGGTGACCTATGGATCCTATGTGCCCAGGACAGAGAACCTGGCAAAAAGCGCCGGCTGTATCTGCATTCTGGACAGCCTTGTGGCTCTCCTGTCCGGACTTGCCATCGTGCCTGTGGTCTATATCACAGCTGGTCCCGAAGCAATGGGGATGGGAGGCGGTTTTGCCTTCATGGCTCTTCTTGAGGTGTTCAGCCGGCTGCCCGGCGGCGTGTTCTTCGGGTTTGCCTTCTTCCTGCTGCTGTTCGTGGCAGCCCTGACCAGCGCCATCAGCATCCTTGAGAGCTGCATCGCATGGCTCACGGAAGAATTCGGCTTCCCCAGGCTGAAGGCCACCCTGTTTCTTGTGGTTCCCATGTCATTATTAAGTGCGGGCTATTCCCTGTCCCAGGGAGCCATGGACATAAAGCTTCCGTGGTTTGATTTTAC
This sequence comes from Clostridia bacterium, assembly GCA_021201905.1. Taxonomy (GTDB): domain Bacteria; phylum Bacillota; class Clostridia; order Lachnospirales; family Lachnospiraceae; genus Enterocloster. Next base: position 33,040 of record JAJQEA010000206.1, on the reverse strand, counting down.
CAATGGCGTCCAATACCTCCCCATGAACGCTGTCATGGAGAAATTCACGGACAATCTGATGATTCCTCTGGGGGCCCTGTGCTTCTGCCTCTTCGTGGGTTGGGTATGGGGGACGGACAATGCCTCAAAGGAAATTGAAGCCTCCGGCCACAGCATGGCCTGGAAACGCCTGTGGGCCTTTCTGGTAAAATTCCTGGCTCCGGCGGTTATTGCGGTCATACTATATGTTACGGTTGGACGCGGACAGGGTCTGTCCTGACGGAACCTGTGTTTTTTGCATCCTGGCTTTCCTCTGCCCGGATACCGGTCCTGCTTTCTTCTGCCTTGTCTTCTCTGACCGTTTCGTCATCCGTCTCCCTGTTCTCCTCCAGTGCATCCATGCTGTCCTTAAGGCTCTTTCCCTGGCTGTCCCCAAGGGCTGAAGCCCGTTCCCCCAGCGCTGCGATTTCTATTTCCTTTCGTTTTAACGAGCTCATCTCATTGTCAATCAAATCCGTTACCTTGGCAGAGCTGCCCATGCCTTTGCTGACCAGGGCATCCACATGCACACCGCCCTGGCTGACCTCTGCCTCCTTCACATGCATCTCACCCTCAACCCGGTCCTTTACGGCGGATATCTTCTCAGCATTCCTGATACCGTCCGAGACATTGGCAAGGCTGCTTAAACGCTCCACCTCTCTCTGCTCCTCCGTCTTATCCGGATCCGTCCTGTCTTTCTTTTTCCTGTCCTCCGGTTCCACACACGCCTTTGCCTGCTGTGCATACAGGCCCGCTATCTGTTTATCCAGGTCCGCCAGCTGCTTTCCGTAGTTTTTGAGCTGATCCTTGATATCGTCCACCTTACCGCCGTTTTTTAAGGTGTTCTCAACCAGTTCATTTTTTCTTTCAATGATGGCCTGCTTCTGCTTTGTCAGGTTCTCTATCATGCTCATCAGCTTTCCCTGGGGCGAAAAAGTGGCCCTGTCACTGCGCCCGTTTCCGGCTGCGCTTCCGGTTCTTCTACTATTCTTTGCAAAGGAGGCATTTACCCTTGCCGCATTGATGATGGTGTTCTTAGGCTGCGCCGAATTAAAATTTATTCTCATTTTTACCTCCCACTGGTGTTTCAGGGTTTTTGCATCTTTTTTGGTTCTATCTATGTTATCGTATGGTTGCGGCTAAAGTTTACAGCATGGTCCAGGAAATACGCCGGTTTATGTCGTGGGCCGCTCTCGCAGTTTCAACAAATTCCGCGTTATTAATTTAACTTTTATTGACTATTTTGCCCATATTTGTTAGGTTAGTCTTTATGGATGCACATCATTTCAGAAAACAGACATAAGGAGAATAAAGCATGGAAATCACCAGCCAACTGACCGCCGAGGAAAAGAGGGCTATCATCCGGGACAACGGAGGGGACAAGGAACACCTTCTGGCTATCCTCTATGAGCTGCAAAACGCCTCAGGCTACAACTACATTGATGAGGAAACCGCTGCATTGGTGGCAGAGGAAGTGGGTATGAATCCCACACGGGTATATGACATTATAACATTTTATGCCATGTTAAAGACAGAACCAAAGGCCAGATACGTGCTGAAGGTATGCAACAGCACCCCATGCCATTTCTCCCGATCCGAGGAAATCGCTCAGATTCTGAAGGAGGAGCTGGGTGTGGGTATAGGTGAAACCACAGAGGACGGCTTCTTTGCCTATCACTATATCCCCTGTGTGGGGGCCTGCGACATAGGGCCTGTCATCAAGGTAAAGGACACGGTATACGGAAATCTGGACCGCCAAAAAATACGGCAGCTTCTGGATGACTTAAGGTCCGGTAAACGCAATCAATAATTGAGGGAGAACACTTACATGGAAATACAAGAATCCGTTTTATTAAGGCGCGTGGGCAGAATGGACCCTGTATCTGTCCCTGAGTTTGAGGCTCTGGGTGGATTTTCAGGCATACGGGCGGCTCTGTCCATGGAAAAAGAAGAAATCCTGGAGGAAATCAGCCGTTCCAACTTAAAGGGCCGGGGCGGCGCCGGCTATCCTGCCAGGCGGAAATGGAAAAGCTTATACAAAATTGAAGGCGATACAAAGTATATTGTATGCAACGCGGACGAAGGCGAGCCGGGCACCTTTAAGGACCGGGTACTGCTGGAAGAAACGCCCCTCAGCGTCATAGAAGGCATGCTCATTGCGGGATATGTATTTGGAGCCAGACAGGGGTATATCTACATACGCGGGGAGTACCGCAGGATACAGAAGATTTTTGAGACAGCCATCCAAAATGCAGAGGATGCGGGTTACCTGGGACGGGATATCATGGGAGTTACCGGCTTTGACTACAGCATCACCGTGGTTTCAGGCGGGGGAGCCTATGTGTGCGGCGAGAATTCCGCTATGCTCAACTCCATTGAAGGGAAAACAGGACGCCCCAGGATCAAACCGCCTCACCTGGCCGAAGTAGGTCTGTACGGCAAACCCACCCTGGTCAACAACGTGGAGACGCTGTGCTGCGTTCCCGTCATCCTTGAGGAAGGCAACCGGAAGTTTCTTTCTTACGGCACGCCTGAGAGCGGCGGCACCAAACTGGTATCCATAAGCGGTCATGTGAAAAACAGAGGCGTGTTTGAGGTGGACCTTGGTATTTCCCTGCGCCGGCTGATTATGGATGAGGTATACGGCGGCGGCATGTCAACAGGCAGAAAGCCCGGATTCTTCCACATGGGCGGCCAGTCCGGCCCCATCGGTTTTCCCGAACAGTTAGATACGCCCTACACCTATGAGACTCTGGCTCAGGAGGGGCTGGCAGTGGGTTCCGGCGCCATTGTGGTCCTGGACGACAGTGTGTGCATCATGGAATACATACAGAAGGTCTTTGAGTTCTTTGTCCATGAGTCCTGCGGAAAATGCACTCCCTGCCGTCTGGGCACCACCCGTATTCTGGAGCTGCTGACGGATTTCGTGGAAGGCAGGGCTGAGGACGGGGATGTGGAGCGCCTGGAATACATGGCCTGCCAGGTGTCCCAGCTTTCGGCCTGCGGCCTGGACCAGTCTGTGAATGTTGCCCTGATGAGCGCCCTCCGTCACCGCAGAGGCGACTTTGAAGCACATATAAACGGAGGCGCCTGCCCTGCGGGAGCCTGCGCATGTCATGATAACGGGAGGAATAAAGAATGTCTCACCAAATAGATCCGGATACCAGGATACATATTGAAATTGACCACATACCATGCGAGGTGGCGCCGGAGACCACCATACTTACAGCCGCAGCCGGACTGGGAATCCAGATACCCACCCTGTGCTATATGAAGGAACTGGCTCCTGACGGTTCCTGCCGCATGTGCGTGGTGGAGGTGGGCGGCGGGCGGAAAAAGGGACTTGTCACTGCCTGTTCCGAGCACTGCACCGAAGGCATGGTCATTTCCACCCGCTCAGAAAAGGTGATGGAAGCCAGGCGCTTTGTCCTGGACCTCCTTATGAGCAACCACAGGGAGCACTGTTTTTCCTGCCCTCAGAACGGCTCCTGTAAGCTTCAGGATTACTGCATGGAATACGGCGTGGAGTACACCAGCTATGACAGGGGAAAGCGCGTAAATGCCCCCAAGGACACGTCCAACCCATTTTTTGAATATAACCCGGAGCTGTGCATCATGTGCCGGCGGTGTGTGCGTATATGCGAGGAGCTCCAGTGCAGAAATGTAATCAGTCTGAAGGACCGCAGCTTTGACACCCTTATCACCACGGCCTACAAAAAGCCCTGGTCCGAGACTTCCTGTGAATCCTGCGGGAACTGTGTCTCCCACTGCCCCACAGGAGCCCTGTCAGCCAAGGACCACAAGAAGTACCGCAGCTGGGAGGTCAGAAAGGTCAGAACCACATGCCCGCACTGTGCCACCGGCTGCCAGATGGACCTGCTGGTAAAGGGCAACCGTATTGTGGGAGCAGAACCGGCCGACGGGCCTTCCAACCACCATCTGCTGTGCGTAAAGGGCAAATTCGGTTCCTACAAGTTCGTGGGATCCGGTGACCGCCTCACCCATCCCCTCATACGAAGGAACGGGCAGCTTGAGCAGGCCTCCTGGGATGAAGCCCTGGATTACATGGCAGAGCGTTTCAGGCAGATTCAGGAACAGTACGGCAATGATGCCATCGCGGGTTTCTCCTGTTCAAGAGCCCCCAACGAGGATAATTTTGTGTTCCAGAAAATGATGCGCGCTGCGTTTCGCACCAATAACGTGGATAACTGCGCCCGTATCTGCCACTCTGCCTCTGTGACCGGCCTTGCCATGACCCTTGGGTCCGGCGCTATGACCAACTCCATTGCAGATATTACCGGGGATGTGGATGTGATTCTCCTTGTGGGATCCAACCCAACCGAGGCCCATCCCGTGGTGGGCACCCAGATACGCCGCGTGGTCAGGCGGGGCACGAAACTGATTGTGGCGGACCCCAGGAAAATTGACCTGACAAACGACGCGGCCCTGCACCTGCAGATAAAGCCAGGCACCAATGTGGCCTTTGCCAACGGCATGATGCACATTATCCTGAAGGAAGGTCTGGCTGATATGGACTTCATTTCCTCCCGCACAGAAGGATTTGAAATCCTGGAACAGATTTTGGAGGACTATCCCCCTAAGAAGGTGGCCAAAATCTGCCACATCCGTCAGGAGGACCTGATACAGGCAGCCCGTATGTATGCCGGCGCCTCCAGGGCCCCTATCATATACTGTCTGGGTGTGACGGAGCATTCCACCGGCACGGAAGGCGTTATGAGCCTTTCCAACCTGGCCATGATGACAGGTAAGCTGGGCAGGCCGGGGTGCGGCATCAATCCGCTGCGGGGCCAGAACAACGTACAGGGCGCCTGCGATATGGGGTGTCTGCCAACGGATTTCCCCGGCTACCAGAAGGTGGCCAATCCGGACGTCATCCACAAGTTCCAGACCGCGTGGAGCGTGGAGTTAAATCCCAAGCCCGGCCTCACCTCCACCGAGGTCTTCCCGGCGGCCATCCAGGGCAGAATAAAGGGACTGTATATCTTTGGCGAGGATCCAATCGTGACGGATCCGGATACGGGACACATTGAAAAGGCATTAAAGAACCTGGATTTCCTGGTGGTGCAGGAGCTTTTCATGACAGAAACCGCCGCCTACGCGGACGTGGTTCTTCCGGGCGTCAGCTATGCTGAAAAGGAAGGCACCTTCACCAACACGGAGCGCCGCCTCCAGCGGGTCCGCAGGGCGGTTGAACCTGCGGAGCAGGCAAGGGATAACATCCAGATCTTCTGCGACGTCATGGGCAGGATGGGATATCCCTGCCATTATGACAGCGCTGCCCAGGTCATGGATGAGATTGCGTATGTAACCCCGTCCTACGGCGGAATCAGCCATGCCAGGCTGGATGCGGGTGAGAGCCTCCAGTGGCCCTGCCCCTCCAAAGACCATCCCGGTACGCCCATTCTCCATGTGGGCAGCTTCTCCAGGGGGCTTGGATATTTCTATCCCGCCGTGTACAAGGAATCCAGGGAACTTCCTGACAAAGAGTACCCCATCCTTCTGACCACAGGGCGTATGCTCTACCGCTATAACACCCGCGCCATGACAAAGCGCACCGAGGACTTAAATGAAATCTGCAACGAATCCTATATCGAGATCAACGAGGAGGATGCAGGTGTCCTGGGCATCAGCCAGGGAGACAAGGTACTTGTGTCCTCCCGGCGCGGCCAGATTACCAGCACCGCGCGGGTAGGACAGAAAGTCAGCCCCCGGGAGGCCTTCATGACCTTCCACTTCGCGGACGGCAATGTGAACCGGATTACCAACGCCGCGCTGGACGACCTGGCGAGAATCCCGGAATATAAAGCCTGCGCTATCCGAATCCAAAAGGCGTGATGGGAAAGGAATATCAAGCATGACTGAATTCACCAAACAGTATCCGGTCCTACGGTATGAGGACGGCAGGACAGAGCACTCCTTAGACGAGGTGCTGGCGGAATGCTCCCTCAGCGTCCACATCAACGGCCGCCGCGCCGAGGTTCTTCACTGTATTCCGGAATATCTGGAGGAGATGCTCTTAGGCAGGCTGTATACCTCAGGCGCCATCTCCTCCCCTGAGGATATAACGGATTTAAACATCAGCCCGTCCCTCTGCCGGGCAGATCTGAAAATCCGGGAAACGGACCGCACCATGGTCCGCCTCCCGGATTCACACTTCTGTCCCGGTGACATACTCTCTCTGTCACAGCACCTTCTGGACGCCTCGGAGCTGTTTCGCAAAACCGGCAATGTCCACAGCGTAATGCTGTGCCGTGATTCCACGGTCCTGTACATGACAGAGGACCTGGACCGCAGCCGGGCCTTTGAAAAGACGGTGGGCCGGGCCCTTATGGACCATGTGGATTTTGCAGGCACCAGCGTGTATACCACCGGCCGGATTCCACGGCCCATTGCGGAAAAAGCCATATGGGCAGGCATACCTGTCATTGTATCCCGCTCCGCCCCCACGGACCTTACCCTGGAGCTGGCGGCTGAATACAATCTGACCGTCATCGGCTTTGCCCGCAGAAACAGAATGAATATCTACCGTACATCCCGGGACGGTTTATCCGCCCCTTCCTTCCCATCTCCTGTCAGGCCAGATATGTAATCACAGGAATGGTGAGCACGGACAGGATGGAGGTCAATGCAATGCTTTTGGCCGATATCCTCCCGTCCGTGGCCCCATATTCCTTCTCAACCAGTATGACCACGCTTCCCACGGGCATTGCAATCAAAAGAATAAAAATCCCGTAGGAAACCTTGTCAATGGGCAGCATTTTCATAAAGGGAATACAGACCCCAGGTATGACCAAAAGGCTGATAAAGGCAAAGAGCAGCTGCTTCCTGTCTGTTACCAGGGACTTTAAATCCGACTGGGCTACCATGATTCCCACTGTCATCATGGATAAGGGCACTGCCGCGTTTCCCATGCTGTCCACGAAAACAGCTGCGGGCTCCGGCACCCGGATGTGAAAGGCAAATATAAAAATTGCCGTGATGCAGGCGCCCATTCCAATATTAAGCATCTTCTTCCAGGGAAGTCCGGCCCGTTTTTCCCTGGCATTTCCCGCCTTATCTCTATCATCTCCCGTCCCCATAGCCAAAAGGATGCCATAAGAATAAACCAGAAGATTATAACCAACAATATAAAAGGCCACGAATATCACAGCCTCCTCCCCGTACAGGCTGCGCACCAGCGGAATTCCCATGAACCCCAGGTTGGGAAATATCATCATGAGGCGGTAGCTGTTTACCTCACCCGGTTCAAGCCTCATAAGCTTTGTGAATATCCGGCTCAGGACAATGAGCACCAGGAAAAACACGGCCACCAGAACCAGGTTCTTAGCCACCATGCGAGGGCTGTATGTGATTTTCTTATTCAGTACCCCGGATATGATGAGACATGGGTTAAAGATATTAATGATAACGGAAGACAGGCTCTTGGATCCGGCCTGTGAGACTATGTGCGCCTTAAAAGCAATAAAACCAGCCAACATCATAAAAAACAAAACCAGCATCTGCCCGGCAATGATTCCTGCGTTCATTTCTATTACCTGCTTTTTTTCTTGATTGTTCCATTATAGCTGATTCCATTCTTATTTTCAATGATAACTCCATAAATTAGGTTGAGCCGGCAAGAAAGGCCCTCTGCCAATCCCACCGGCTTATTTTGTATGGTATCTATATGAAAAGCTCTGACTGCTTGTTTATGTCTTATAGTATACCGGCTATTTGTGTCATAAGTTTGACTGATTGCTAAATAGTTTCTAAAGAGGCTTAAGAAAATATAACAGAATCTTTTTATTTTCTTGTGTTGACATATAATACTATATGCTGTATAGTATAAATATATTATATGATGTATAATATGATGCAACTAATAATATTGTTTTTAGAACAGAGGGGTGCTTATGATATTTAACACTGGCTCCGCACTTTTAGACGCCATTGTGCTGGCAGTTGTCTCTAAGGACGCGGAAGGGACTTATGGATATAAAATCACCCAGGATGTCCGGCAGGCCATCGACATTTCAGAATCCACCTTATATCCGGTGCTGAGACGCCTCCAGAAGGAGGACTGCCTGGAAGTGTATGATATGGCCATTGACGGCAGGAACCGCAGGTATTACAGGCTGACGGAAAAAGGCAGGGTACAGCTGAATTTGTACCGGGGGGAATGGGTAACTTATTCACAGAAGATATCCCAGATATTTAAGGAGGCGAAGCTATGACCAGGGATGAGTTTATGAAGGAGCTTGCATATCTTCTGCAGGACATCCAGGATGAAGACAAGGACGACGCGGTCCAATACTATACCGATTACTTTGAAGAGGCCGGTCCTGATAAGGAAGCAGAGGTCATACGGGAATTAGGAAGCCCTGAGCGGATTGCCGCCATCATCCGTGCGGACATAGCCGGACATCTGGAGGACGGCGGTGAATTCACGGAACAGGGATATCAGGATGAGCGGTTCCGGGACCCCGGCTATGCCATGGCAAAGCGCCTGGACCTGCCGAAAGAGCGGGAGAGCGTCGGGCAGGGAAACTACGGCAGAGGACAGGACTCTGACCAGGAGCAGAGCTTTAACCATGGGCCTGGGGAGCCTTATACAACCGGAGGAAACGGCACCTCCCAGACACCTCCGCCCAGGACCAGCAAGGTGATAAAGCTCATATTATGGGCGGTCCTCATCATTGTGGCCTTTCCGGTGTTCCTGGGCGTTGGAGGCGGACTGCTGGGTCTGGCCGCGGGAATCCTGGGCATTTTGGTAGCTGTCCTGGTGGCCCTGGGCGCCACCACCTTTGCAGTGCTCCTGGGAGGACTCGTCATGCTGCCCTACGGTGTGTTCCACATGTTTTCCCATCCCCTGGACGGACTCATGGCCTCAGGCACAGGATTAATCCTGCTGGGCGCCGGCGCACTGTTCCTGGCCCTTTCCGTACTGTTTTACGGAAGGTTCGTTCCTTTCGTTATACGAGGTATCGTCAACGGGCTTAGCCGCCTGCTTCACCGAGGGAGGTAATAAAAATGAAGAGATTCGTAAAAATATGCGCTGTCACCGGACTGATACTCCTTCTCCTTGGGTTTGGCATCACCGCCGTCTCAGCCGCCATGGGAGGGCGGTATACAAACAGCCTGCCGTCCCGCCTGGCCTCCAGGGTATGGCACAACCACATGCCCTGGCTGGTCCGCTGGGGCAATGACTGGCAGAACGACTGGGATGACTGGGATGACCGGGATAATTGGAACGGCTGGGATGACCCGGACGGCACAGGCCGCACCAGCGGCTCTTCCCAGGCAAGCACGGTGTCCGATCCCTCATACGCACGGGCCAGAAAGCTGGATGTGGATATAGACAAAGGGGTAATCCGCGTTTCCGAAAAAGAGGGCATTTCCCAAATCCAGGTCAATGTACAGGATACCTACAACCGCACACAATGCTACATGGATGAATCCACCCTGAAGGTTAAGAGGGAATCAGGACGCGGCCGGAACAATGAGGCTCCGCGAATCGAGATTCTGATTCCTGCCGGATATGAGCTTGACAAATTGTCCCTGGATATGGGCGCAGCGGAGTGCACGGTCCTTGGGGTCACGGTATCCAAACTGGAGATTGACACAGGCGTGGGCGCCATTACATTTTCAGGCACTGTCAACGGGGATGTGGAAATCGAGACAGGGGTGGGCGATGTGACCCTGAACCTGACCGGTTCCCAGACCGGGTACAATTACCAGGTGGAATGCGGCGTGGGCAGCATTAACGTGGGCGATGAACACTACAGCATGCTCTCCCATGAGACTCACATCAACAACAAGGCTCCCTACACCATGGAACTGGAATGCGGCGTAGGAAACATTGCCGTGAACTTTGACCAAACCTTATAGGTTTCTACAGAAAAGGAGATAGAATTATGGATAAGAAATTATACCGTTCAAACATAAATAAAATGCTCTGCGGCGTATGCGGGGGCATAGGGGAATACTTTAACATTGACCCCACCATCGTCCGCCTCATATGGGCCATCTTCGCCTGCTCCGGCCCCGGAATCATCGCATATTTTGTGGCCGCCATCATCATTCCCCTGGCGCCCAACTAAGGCCGGGAAGCTGTCTCCTCCGGGAGCTGCAGCCACACGGACGCATAGAACATGCCGGCTTTTTGTTCAAATAATGTCTCTCCTCCATACCTGTCCGCGATTTCCCGGATGGAGGACACGCCAATGCCCACCCCTTTCCGCTTGGAGGAAAGGGGTGTTTTCCTGTCCGTATCAAAGGCCACGGTTCCGGAACAGGTATTGTCTGTCAGGAATACAAGGCTGCTTTTGTTTTTCCTGCATATGCGCAGCCGGATGGAGCACTTTACATTCTTCTCGCGCAGGCAGGCCTCCACTGCATTTTCCAGCAGGTTGCCCAGGATGACCGTCACCTCTGTATCCGAGACAGGGCATTGTTCCGGGTAGTCTGCCTGGGCTTCAAAGCGGATTTTGTGCCTTCGGGCCTGGGAAGCATAGTAGCAGATCAGGGCGTTGACCACCTGGTTGCGGCAGTAAATTTCCCTGATATCAGGGGGCAGCTCTGTCTTATAAATCTCAATATACTCAGACAGCCCGGCCCTGTCGTCCCTCTCTATGTAGGACTGGACCACGGCCAGATGCTGGCGCAGGTCGTGACGCGCTTTTTTCATCTCTTCCATATGGGCCGATATGGTTTCATACTGCTTTTTCTGGGCCATAAGGCTCCGGCCCGCGTATTTTAGCTCCTCCTCCAGCTGTGTCTTTCTGCGGGAGATCTCTAAAACCTTCAGAAAAACATAGGATACATAACAGGTTCCAAACAGCATCAGGTACCGGGAAATCAGGAACTGCCAGGACGCATAGGCATACACATCCTGCACCGTGCAGTACAGCATGCCGAACAGGGTGGAAAACAGGGGAATCTTCCACATATACTGCCACATCTTCCTGTCCTCCATATTGAGGGCCTCCGCCACAGTATGCCCCAGGAAATGGAGTATGAACGGATAGGTGATCAGCAGCATCCCCACCCTGGCTATATTATAAATGAGATACGGGTGCCTGTCTGAAAAGTCCCAGAAAAAGCGGCTCTCAATGAAATTGGCATTTCCAAACACAAAGAAGGACCAGGCCAGAAGAAGCAGATATGTAAACATAAGCTTCTGGAACTGTTCCCTGATTAATAAAAAAGAACACGTAAGATTAAACAGCATGAATCCGTACCGCATCAGGGTCGTCCAGCGGGCAGCCGCCTCATAGCCCCCCTGGTTGATCAGATAAAAGGCAGCGCTGTTCACACACGAAACCGCTGTCAGCAGCAGTACCACATACCGGTACCGGATTTTCAGCTTGTCCCTGTGAATCCAATATCTGGGCAGTCCAAAGGGTATGAAATCCAGAAAGGGAAACAGTAACGTCATGGCCGTATCCATCATAACAAATCCTCCTCCCTTGCCCGCCGGAACATGTACTGCGAAAACCGGCTCTTGATTTCCTTATGGTCCCGCTTGCGAAAGGGAACGTGTTCACCGGTATCCATGAGGAATTCCAGCTCCTCCATGCGCCTTACACGGTCCATGTTAATGATAAGCCCCCTGTAGCAGGGCAGAAACTGGGGATAGGCGGCCAGTACCGCTTCCAGCGACGAAAAAGACACACGGTATCTCAGAACCCCCTGCCTGTCCGTATGGATCTGCGCATAATGACCCTCCCGGTCACACCAGAGGATTCCCTTTAACAGTATCCTGTCATCCCCCAGGGCAATGAACCGGGCGTTCAGTATCTTCCCCACCCGTGCCAGCCTCATGGTGTCCTCAAACGCCTCATAGGTAAACGGCTTTATGAGATAACCGCAGGCCCTGACCCCATAGCTGTCCACTGCGTGGTCGTGGCTGGTGGTGACAAATATAAGGGCCGCCTCCTCATCCGACTTTCGTATCTCCCTGGCAGTGTCCATGCCGGACATCCCCTCCATATACTGGTCAATAAAAATCACATCATATATCTGGGGACAGAAGGCCCCAAGGAAGCTGGTCCCGCTTTCAAACTCATCCAGCTCCGGCTCCTCACCCTCGTAATTCTCACGTATATAGCGCAGCAGATATTCTTTTATCTCCTGTCTGCACACGGCTAAATCATCTATAATGGCAACTCGCATAAAATCCTCCCTTATACCGGCAAGAAATACTTTCCTGATTTTATTTTACATAAAACAGATACCCATGGCAAATGCAAAATCGGGCCAAAATCTGCAAAATAAAGCCACCCCATTGAAAGCAGGGCAGAAACACGTTATGTTTGAACCATAGATAAGAACCCATATAAGAAAGGGGGAGCACTCCATGGAAATCATCCTCTGTGACGACAATCTGTCAGAACGGACCTTAATGATAGATTACATTCTGAAATGGGCTTCGGCAAAATGCCTGGAAATGCAGATTAAGACCTGTAAAGACTGGGTGGAACTGGCCGCTGCCCTGGAAGGAAAGGATTGGGACATGGTCATCGTTGCCCTGGACGGCGTAAGAGGACTGGATACCGCAGCCAGTGCGCAGCCTCTGTCCAGGCAGCTTATCTGGATCTCCGACCTGGATTTCAGAGTACAGGCATACCGTATGTGTGTCAGCTACTTTTTCATGAAGCCGGTCAGCTGCCAGAAAATGCAGCGGGCTCTGGAATGTGCTCTGACAGAGCAGGGCACGAAGTGATATCTGGAGGGATGTAAAATGAGACAGAGACAGCATACAGACATTTTCAAAAAGACGCGCAAACAGCTGGAACAGGAAAATTGTGCCCTCCAGACCCTGGCGGAACTGGATGGGCTGACCGGACTGTATAACCGCGTCACCATGGAACGCAGGGTGGACGACCATCTGCGCCGTAAGCAGCCCGGAACCATGATTGTCCTGGACCTGGACCATTTCAAACAGGTAAATGACCGTTACGGCCACATTGCCGGGGATATGCTGCTGTACACCATAGCCAATGTGCTGAAAAAGATGTTTAACGGCAGCAATCTGGTGGGACGCGTGGGAGGAGATGAGTTCGTGATTTTCATCCCCTTTGTCCTGGAGGAATCCAGGGCAGCCGCGGAATGCCTGCGGATACAGGAACGGTTCCGGGAAGTGCGGCTTCAGGATTCCATCCTCATCAAGCTGACCATCACCATAGACAGCGCAGACAGCCGGACCTGCAGCAGATACCGGGATATGTTTGACTGTGCGGATCAGAAAATCATGGCAAAAAAGCGCCTCCGGAACCTGAAGGATAACCCGGATTTCACCTCCCCGGCCAGGGAGCCGGCCGGCATACAGCCTGATATGAGCCTCATTGCCAGGGAAATGGAAGAAAAGGAAACTCCGCCGGGAGCCTACTGCCAGGATTATGAGACCTTTAAACAGATCTACCGCCTGGAGGAAAGGCGGCTCAGAAGAGATAAGAAAAGAGCCTTCATCATATTGTTTACCCTGACAGACCGGAATAACGGCTTCCTCCCCCTGGACAAAAGAGATACCGAAATGGAACTACTGGGAGATGAAATAAAGCAGAGCCTGCGCATGGGGGATGTGTACACCAGGTACAGCAGCTGCCAGTACCTGGTAATGGTTCTGGACGTGTCCATAGAAAACGTGGATGTCATCGCGGACCGCATCTGCGGCGCCTACTACAGGATGCATCCGGAAACCGCAGACAACCTGGTTCTCCACCACAGTTATCCCTTAAAGCCTGCCCGCGGACGCCCCAAGACCTCCCGTCCCCAGTAACGCCTTAACTGGTCAAATCCCCACTGGAATAGCAGCGGCAGCACAATGGCCCAGATAAGATATACCACCCTGAACTGAGGCAGATCTTTGGGAAAGTAGCAGTACCAGAGGTCTGTCTTATACTGTTCAAAACTGAATCCCACAAAGAGCGGCGTGTACTTTGCCAGAGCCGCGAACAGGGTTTTAAGGGCCATGAAGGCCATGATATGATGCATCATAACCGCATATGTATGGCTGCCAAAATACCGGATGTACCTGCTGTCCTTAAATGCCCCGGCCAGGATGCGGGATACCCTGAGCCAGAACGCGATTCCCAAGGCCGCCGTGACATAGGGCAGCAGGATTCCCGTAAAGCCGTTGCAGAAGGCCACGGAATAGATGAGAGGGCGGCCGGACAGGGCCAGAACCAGCTGGACAGCCAGGATAATGCCGAAGTACAGCGCATGGTCCGCCCTGTCCACTGCCTCCAGCTTCTCCTTATAGAGAGTACCCGCGCCGTAACAGGGCAGCAGGAACATCATGCGCACCAGGGTAAGCCATCCGCCCTGATACCGGCCTGAACCTGCCAGAAGGATGCCGCAAACCCCGATGGACAGGTACAGGAGGAATACCACGTACCCGGAATCCACCCGCCTTAAAAGGCGGCGTAAAAGCACATTGGCCATTTCCACCAGAAACAGGGCCGGCACAAACCAGGCAGCCAGGTTATATTCAAACTGATGCCCTGTGATAAACGGCTCCACAAGCAGATTCCACAGGCTCAAATCTCCCCCAAAGGCAAAACCGGCTCTGTGAAGCCCCTGGGCAATGAGGCCGTATATCAGATTGTATACCATGTACGGTCCCAGAAGCCGGATTACCTTTTTCTTTGTATAGGCACCCAGCCGGTCCTCGCTTCCCTTTTTGTAAAAATACCCGGAGATAAAGGCAAACAAAGGCATATGGAAGGAGTAGTAGGGCACCAGCCCTCCGATGTCCAGATAACTGTTATTGAGGTGCCCGTCCACCACAAAAAACATGCCCAGGGCCGACAGGATGCAAAACTGCATGTTGAGTCCCGTGTGGAGCTGCCCTTTTTGTGCCTGCGCGGTTCCTTCCCCGCCGGCCGGGATCCTATTAAAACGTTCTTCTGCCATGTCCAGCCTCCGTCTTATACATTTTCCTGAAATTAGAAGGCGTCATACCCATAACCGATTTAAACACCCTGTTAAAATGCGTGATGTTGGAAAAGCCTGTATCCCGGCTGATTTCCGTGATATTCTTATCCGTTTCCATGAACATCCTCTGGGCGTTCACAACCCTTGTGACGTTCACATACTGGATGATGGTGCTGTTGGTATACCGCTTGAATTCCCTGCACAGGTAGTAGGGGCTTACATAGGATATCTGGGCCAGCTGGTCTATGGATATGTCCTCCTGGTAATTCTGATGGATATAGCTGATTACATCTGTTATACGGTTGCGCTGTTCCGGCTTCACCGGCGTCTGGATTTTTCTTGCAATGGTCAGCAGGGCCATGTTTAACAGGGTATGGATATAGTCCTCATGATACGCCTGGGGATCGTCCTGTTCCCTGAGCAGGTCGTCCAGCATGCAGTGCACCATCTGTTTCTCTCGTTGGTCCGGCTTATATACCCCGGTCCCCTGTTCCAATGCTTTTAACAGCTGTTTGGAATCCACTTCCTCCCTGGCAAAATACACCAGAAGCCGCTTAAAGGGCACATTCTCCTGGCCGTAGGAATGGTGCATCACGTAGGGGGAAAATATAAGGAATTCCCCCGGATGGATGCAGTAGAGACGGTCCTGGACGATGTGGTAGCGTTCCCCTTCCTCCAGATAATATAATTCAAAATAATCGTGATAATGGGACTTTGACATATTGTCATTGACCCCCTGTATGCGTTCGCTGGCAATGCTCCTTCCCTGGGCCATCATGATTCCAGCCTGGTCTATCAATCTGTTTCCCCCTTTCTTTGGTACATATATCCAATTCCCATATTTTTATAGGCATAAAATACACGGAAACATCATAGAGCTTCCAAATTAATACAGCAAGATATGTTTAATTTCCGCCATAATACTGCAAATATTGTCTAGTTTAGGCGGCCTTAATTCTATATAATAATAACATAAAACCGGTTGAAATAAAACAAGGAGGCAACAATTTATGAAGGTTTGTACGAATGCTTACACGGTCACCAAAAAGGATAATTACGTTTCCATAATGACAGACGGTGTGGAAATCCGCATTTTCTTTTTGACAGATTCCATCCTGCGTATCAGGGCCGGATTTGACGGCGATTTCGCGGAGGAATCCTACAGCCTTGTGATGACAGCATGGGAAGACCGGATGGATGATTTCCTGAAGGGTCGCAGAACACGGGTGGAAGCGGCGGACGCAGTCCTGTGGGACGGGGACAGGGAAGCGGTAATCGAGGGACGTAATCTGAAGGTAGTGGTGGAGAAGGACCCCTTCCGCATCTGCGTGTATGACAAGGAGGGAACCCTGCTTCACGCCGATATCGTGGACCTGGCCTATATGGAGGACAGCAACCACCGCCGGATTCACACCAGCGAGATTTCACCGGAAGACTGTTTCTATGGTTTTGGAGAGAAGAGCGGAGACTTCAACAAAGCCCAGAAATTCATGGGCATGAGCCCCAAGGACGCCATGGGATACAACCCCAAAGAGACCGACTCACTTTACAAGCATATCCCCTTCTACATAAAATTAAACCGCGGCACCAAAAAGGCAGTGGGGTATTTCTACCACAACACCTACGAGTGCGATTTTGACATGGGACGTGAGAAGAGCAACTATTGGAAGCCCCACAGCCGTTACCGCACAGACGGCGGCGACATCGACCTCTTCCTCATTGCAGGCCCCGGCGTGCGCCAGGTGGTGGAGCGCTATACGGACCTCACCGGCAAATCCGCCATGCTTCCCCGGTATGCCCTTGGATACCTGGGTTCCTCCATGTATTATCCGGAACTAGATGAGAACTGCGACGACGCTATCCTGGATTTCATCGACACAACAAAGGAAGAGAAGATACCGGTTGACGGTTTCCAGCTCTCCTCCGGCTACTGCACCGTGGAAACGGACAACGGCATCAAGCGCTGTGTCTTTACCTGGAATAAAAAGCGTTTCAAGGATCCCAAGGAGTTCTTTGCGCAAATGGATAAGAGAGGCGTGTCCGTGTCCCCCAACGTAAAGCCGGGCATCCTTCTGATTCACCCCAAGCTGGAGAAGATGAAGGCCAAAGGCATGTTTATAAAGGCCAGCGACAGCGACGAGCCTGGAATCGGAACCTGGTGGGGCGGAAAGGGCGTGTTCGCGGACTTCACAAAGCCCGACACCCGGGCTTACTGGAAGGAAATGCTTAAGGAAAATGTCCTGGAATACGGCACCAGCTCTGTGTGGAATGACAACTGCGAATATGACAGCCTGGTGGACAAGGACTGCCGCTGTGATTTTGAGGGCAAGGGAGGTACCATCGGCCAGTTGAAATCCGTCATGTCCAACATCATGTGCCATATCACCGACGAAGCTATCCATGAAACCTTTGGCAACACCCGCCCATACATCGTGTGCCGTTCCGGCCACTGCGGCATCCAGCGCTACGCGCAGACCTGGGCCGGAGACAACCTGACCTGCTGGGACTCCTTAAAATACAACATTGCAACCATCCTGGGCATGAGCCTTTCCGGCGTAGCCAACCAGGGCTGCGACATCGGTGGCTTCTACGGACCGTCGCCGGAAGCAGAGCTTATGGTGCGCTGGATTCAGAACGGCATATTCCAGCCACGTTTCTCCATCCACTCCACCAACACCGACAACACGGTGACTGAGCCCTGGATGTACGGTGACTGTATGGATTATATCCGGGAGGCCATCGGGCTGCGCTACCGGTTAAGTCCCTATCTCTACTCCCTGATGGAGCGGGCCCATGAGACAGGACTGCCCATCATGGAACCCATGTGCAGTGCGTTTCAGGAGGATGTAACGTGCTACGAGGAGGGCGTGGACTTCATGTTCGGAGATTCCCTGCTGGTGGCCAACGTGGTTGAAAAAGGCGCCACCGCCAGGAAGGTATACCTGCCTGAGGGCGAGACCTTCTATGATTTCCATACAAGGACAGCCTATGAGGGCGGCCGCACCATTGAGCTTCCCGTGGATCTGGGGTCCATCCCTCTGTTTGTGAGAAGCAGAGCCATCATTCCCATGGCCGAAGACAAGCTTGACAACCTGAAAACCCAGCAGGCGCAGCATATACGAATCCTGTGCGCCGCCGACAGGGACGGACGCTTCGACCTCTATGAGGACGACGGCATTTCCATGGATTATGAGCGCGGAGACTATCTGAAAACATCCATAACCATGACGGCCGGAGAACGGACTGTTTTGGATTTTTGCCGGGAAGGCCACTATGAGACAGCCGTAGAGACGCTGTATCTGGACATGATACACCGTAAGAAAGCGCCTTACTGGGTCAAGGCGGACGGACAGACCCTTCCTCACTTCCTCCACAGGAGAAAATTTGAGGAGGTGGACTGCGGATGGTATTACAGCCAGAGGCTTAAGTCCGTTCAGATTAAATACCCTAATCCCAAGAAGGATTATCAGGTGATTGTATCCTTTGAGCAGTTTGACCTGATTGGTATGTAAAGATAAGCATACGCTTCCCCTCCCGCTTACAGAGGGGAAGCCGCTACATAGAAAGGGGATATTGAAAATGAAAAAATTTGCAGCAGCAATGGCAGCGGCTTTGGGTCTAGCTGTACTGGGGCTTACCGGATGCGCCCAGAGCGGCGCTAAGACCAGCACGGAAGCCACCGCGGAAAATCCCATGGTGCTCACTCTGGCTCACGGCCTCAGCGAGACCCATACGGTACATATCGCAATGACAGAATTCGCAGACAAGGTGGAGGAGCGGACAAACGGAAGAATCCAGGTGCGCATCCTTCCAAACGGCCAGCTGGGCTCTGAGAATGAGAACATGGAACAGCTGATGGCCGGTGTCATTTCCATGACAAAGGTATCCGCGCCCGGCCTGGCTACCTACAATGAATCCTATCACGCCTTTGGCCTTCCCTATATCTTTGACGATACGGAAGACTTTTATCACGTAATGGATTCCGCTCAGATGCAGGATTTCTTCCTGTCCTCCTCAGACGACGGATTCGTGACCCTGACCTACTACACCTCAGGCGCCCGTTCCTTCTACACCAAGAACAAGGCAATCCGCACGCCGGCCGACCTAAAGGGCCTGAAGATTCGTGTGCAGGACATGAAATCCCAGACCGATATGATGAAGGCCCTGGGCGGCATCCCGGTAGCCATGTCCTACGGCGATGTATACACGTCTCTCCAGACCGGTATCATCGACGGCACTGAGAACAACGAAACAGCCCTTACCACCGGAAAGCACGGTGAAATCTGCAAGGTATACTCCACGGACCAGCACGCCATGATTCCGGATGTAATGGTCATGAGCGCCAAGGTATGGAAAACCATCAGCCCGCAAGACCAGCAAATCATCCTGGAAGTAGCCCATGAATCCACCGAAAGCCACAAGATTGCATGGGATGCAGCCATTGATGAGGCCATCCAGGAAGCATCAACCCAGATGGGAGTGGAATTCGTAAATGATGTTGACAAGGATGCCTTCCGTCAGGCCACAAGCGGTATGATTGACGAATACTGCGCACAGTATCCCGGTGTGAAGGAACTGCTTGACACCATTGATTCGGTAGAATAAGGGGAGGTAATCACATGAATGAAATATTATCTGTCATCAAAAAGTGGATGACCCGTCTTCTGGCCGGCATAGCCACCGTGCTGCTGTCTGTCATGACCCTCCTGGTCCTGTACCAGGTATTTACACGCTACGTGCTCAACAGCCCGGCCGCCTTTACCGAGGAGCTGGTGCGCTACTTCCTGATTTGGACCGGTTTCATCGGGGCTGCCTATGCCTTCATCACCAGGGAGCACATGTGTCTGGTGCTGGTGCGTGACAGCTTAAGCCCGGCGGGACGCAGAATTCTGATGACAGTCATCGATGTGCTGATTCTGCTCTTTGCCATCTTTGTCATCACCATAGGCGGATTCAAGCTGGCATTAAGCGCCCAGAAGGTATTCTCCGCGCTGCTGGGAATTCCCAGAAGCCTGGTATACGCCATGGCGCCCATCTCCGGACTGTTCATCATCCTGGCACAGATTATCAATATCTATGAGGATGTAACCGGAATCACCATTGAAGGAGGGAATGAGTAATGAGTATCGGACTTACAACCGTCATCCTGTTTGCGGTATTTGGCATTCTGCTGTTCCTCAGCTGCCCAATCTCCGTCAGCATCGTAATCGCATCCATCGTAACCGCCATCTCCAGCCTGTCCTGGGACCAGATTACATTCATCACCATGCAGAAGATGAACAGCGGCGTGGAGAGTTTCTCCCTGCTTGCCATCCCCCTCTTCATCCTGGCCGGCAACATCATGAACAACGGCGGTATCGCCAGACGCCTTGTAAACTTCGCAAAGCTGTTCGTGGGCTGGATTCCAGGTTCCCTGGCCCAGGCCAACATCGTGGGCAACATGCTCTTTGGCGCGCTGTCCGGTTCTTCCGTTGCGGCCGCATCAGCCATGGGCGGCTGTATCTACCCTATCCAGAAGGATGAGGGCTATGACCCGGCTTTTGCCACGGCGGTAAACATTGCCTCAGCCCCAACCGGACTCCTGATTCCCCCTACCAGCGCATTTATCGTGTACTCCACGGTGGCGGGAGGCGTGTCCATATCCACCCTGTTCATGGCCGGATACATTCCCGGCATCCTGATGGGCGTTGGATCCATGGTAGTGGCATTCATCTACGCTAAAAAGCACAAATACCCGGTATCCGGCCGCACACCCGCCAGGGAAGCCGTTAAAGTGACACTGGAAGCCATCCCCAGCCTGCTGCTCATCATCATTGTTATCGGCGGTATCGTGGGCGGCATCTTCACCGCCACCGAGGGAGCCGGTATCTGCGTGCTCTACTGCCTGATTCTCTCTATCTGCTATAAAAGCCTTACCGTGAAGTCCTTCATGAAGATTCTGGTAAGCAGCGCATGCACCAGCGGCATCATCCTGTTCCTGATATCCGCTTCCTCCGCCATGTCCTTTGTCATGGCATACTCAGGAATCCCGGCAGCCATCAGCGAGGGCATCATGTCCATCTCCACCAACAAATACGTGATTCTGCTGCTGACGAACATAATTCTGATGGTTGTGGGCATGTTCATGGATATCACACCGGCTATCCTGATTTTCACGCCTATCTTCCTTCCTATCGCCCAGAGCTTAGGAATGACTGACATCCAGTTCGGCGTCATGTTAATCTTCAATATGTGCCTGGGCAACATCACACCGCCTGTTGGTTCCGTACTGTTCGTGGGCTGCGGTATCAGCAAAATCAGTATCGAGCAGGTGACCAGGACACTGCTGCCCTACTTTGCGGTACTGTTCCTCCTTCTGCTGGCCGTTACCTATATACCGGTGCTGTCACTGGGAGTACCCAGTCTGATGGGATTGATTTAGTGGAAACATAGGATATATTTTTGTATGCAACATAGCAACAGGCCGCCTGGGCTTTATGCCCGGACGGCCTGTTGCTATACTGAAGTTTTCAACCCTCTTTCGCATATCGTTCCAACACCTGCTTCGCAGTCACACGGTCCATCATGAACCTCCGTTCCAGCTTATCAAGTATCTGCGGCTCTGTCTTTCCATCCTCCAGGTTGTCTAAAACAAAAGCTCTGATGCCTTCTTCCCGGCCCTCCGCCCTGGCCTCCTGCAGCTGATACGCACGTTCTTCCCATTCCTGCATATATCTCACTCCAATCTCTTCGCTGGCTTTCACCTGACTGACACGCCTGTATATTTCCCTGACCCGCTCGCTTTGGATCCTGTCCGCCTCAGCATCACATGTATTCTCAATGTAATGAAGAAGTTCAATCAGTTCAGGACTTACCCCCTCCTTATCCGTGCCATGGGTATTCAAAAATATTCTGGTAACCCCGTCATTCAGAACAAGTCCCTTTATCTCTCTGCATTCCATGCGGTATGTATACTTATACCTCCCATATCCCCACAAATCAAAGGGCATGATAGTTATGAGGCAGGAAGACTGCATATGGTTAAAATCTATCTCTCCGGGTGCCAGCAGGGAGCTGTCTATCAGAGCTTAGTAAAACCGGCTCCTTTTAATCAGATTCCCTGTATTCTGCTTCTGTACCTCTGCATTATATACAGAGTCCTCCTCGTCCATTGCATACACATCCAGACGGATGGAACGCAGCCATGGCGCTGTTCTCAACTCCCGCTCTGACTGAGGCTGTTTCATCAGCTCAATTTCCTTTTCCAAAACAATGGATAACACCAGCTCCAATATTTTGGAATCCTCCATAGCACAGGCAAACAGGAAACGGTCCAGCAGCATCAGTTCAGCCAATGGCTTCATGATACATTTTGTCTTTAGTTTACTCATGCACTTCTCCTTATATTATAATCAATCCTTTCTCCGGTTGCAATAAAATACATCCGCTATATGTTCATAAAAATCACCGCCTGTCATACCTGTATACTTTACATATTGGAATCGCGGGCAGAAACACCCATTAAGATTGCCGTCGGCAGAACGCCTCTGAGAATCATATCACTAACATAGCATTTTCTTATAAAACAGTCAATATAAAGATCCAGTCCCTAAACATATCAGCGGGAAACGCAGGGCATAAACGCCCGCATTTCCCGCTGTCTGCTTCTATCATATCTACTTTTCCCGCATCTCCCATGCCATACTGAGCCGCGCCTTCTCTACAGCACCTTCTCCAGAAATCCCCTGGCCCTGTCGCTCTTTGGATTCTTGAAGAACTCGTCCGGATTGGCGTCCTCCACTATCTGTCCGTCGTCTATAAAGCAGATACGGTCCGACACCTCCCTGGCAAAGCCCATTTCATGGGTTACCAGAGCCATGGTGATTCCAGTATGGGCCAGGTTCTTAATGACCTCCAGAACCTCCTTTACCATCTCAGGATCCAGGGCGCTGGTAGGTTCATCGAACAGCATAATCTGCGGCTCCATGGCCAGGGCCCTGGCGATGGCGATTCTCTGCTTCTGGCCGCCGGACAGCTTTCCCGGATAGGCGTCCGCCTTCTCCACCAGACCCACCAGTTTTAGCAGCTCCAGGGCATGCTCTGCCGCCTTTTCCTTTGGGAGCTTGTTCACCTTCACAGGGGCATAGGTCATATTCTCCATAACCGTCATATGTGGAAACAGGTTAAAGTGCTGGAACACCATACCGATGTTCTTCCTTACGGCCTGGATATCCGCCTTTGGAACCGTTATATCCGTACCATCAATGAATACCTGCCCCTTGGTGGGCTTTTCCAGCAGGTTGATACACCTTAAGATGGTGGATTTGCCGGATCCCGATGGACCGATCAGCGTAACGACCTGGCCCTTCTCAATATTCAGGTTGATTCCCTTTAACACTTCCAGGTTTCCGAAGCTTTTATGCACATCACGAAACTCTATCACTTCTGTTCACCCACCTTTCCAGACGGCTGGCAACTGCCGACAATATCATGACAAATACGTAGTAAATAACGGCAATGACCAGGTAAGGTTCAAAGAACCGGAAGGTCAGGACCGTAATCTGGTCCGCGGCCCGAAGGAGCTCCACCGCGCCGATATAGGACAGGATGGAGGATTCCTTTAACAGGGCAATGGCCTCATTTACCAGGCTGGGAAGAATGTGTTTCACGGCCTGGGGAATGATGATGTCCTTCATCATGTCCCCGTAGCCAATCCCCAGGGACATGGACGCCTCATACTGTCCCTTGTCCACACCCATGATTCCTCCCCTGAATATCTCGGAGACATAGGCTGCGGAGTTCAGTGTAAATGTGAGGATTCCTGACTGGGTGGTGGTCAGTGTAAATCCCAGCAGCTGCGGCAGTCCAAAATGGATAATACACAGCTGTACCAGGAGAGGCGTTCCCCTGAAAATGGATGTATAAAACCTTCCGAACCATATGAGAGGTTTATATTTACTGATTTTAACAAGAGCCAGTACGATGCCCAGCAAAAACCCCAGCACGGCGCAGATTGCCGTAATCTTCAGGGTGAGCAGTGCTCCATGGTATAGGAATGGCCAGTATTGCCAAACGCTGGTAAAATCTAATTTCATATGCGCAGCCCCTTTTTACATTGCCTTAATCTAAGATGAACTGCTCGCTTAAATGACTTGCGATGATTTCATCCAGTTCTCCGTTTTCCATCATTTCCTTCAGTGTGTTGTTAAATGTCTCATAGTAAGGGGATTCCTTGGGGAAACCGATGGCAAAACAGTCATCATCCACCTTATCCATAAGGCTCAGCTTAAGGCCCTCATTGTTCTTTAAGAACTCGGTTGCGCCTGCGCCGTCAACGATACACGCGTCGGCCCTCTTGCTCTTTACTTCCTCGATACATGCGGGGCTGCCCTGGATGCCGACGGTCTCCGCGCCTTCCACGCTCTCCGCTACCTGCTGGTAGTTGGTGCCGAATACATAGGCGATCTTCTTCCCCTTCAGGGAATCCAAATCCGGGTAATTATCCTCTGCCCTGTACACAATGGCATTTCTGGGATAGAAGAAAATTTCGCTGAAGTCCAGTGTTTTCTCCCTCTCTGCCGTGGGCGCCATACCGCCGCTGCAAAAGTCAATCTGTCCTGCCTGGATGGCCGCCATCAGGCTCTTAAAGGGCATGTCCACAAATTCCACCTGGCCGCCATTCTTCTCCACGGCCGCCTTGACAATATCAATATTCATACCTACATAGGTCTTGCTTCCGTCTGCCGCCATCTCAATGGATTCAAAGGGAACAAAGGTAGCGGAACATCCCACCTTCACGGTCTTGCCGGAAAACGGATTCTCTGCAGCAGCGTCTGCTGCATTCTCTCCTGCTGCATCTGCCTTATCCTCAGCGCCTGCTGCCGCAGTATCTGCCGCTTCCTTACCTGCCCCGTCCTTGTCCGCGGCCTCCTGGGTGGTTGCCTGTGCGGCGGCCGTTGTGGCATCCGCCCCGCCGGAACACGCGGTGAGTGCGCCTGCTGTCAGAATCGCGCACAGCAATAATGCAAATTTTTTCATAATAATTCTCCTCTCTGCTATATGTGTATAAAAATAAAAAGTCTGCTTTCTGCAAACCCTATCTTCTCCCTCTGCCAGGCTGGCATTCATGCGGAGAAGAACTTGCATAATCATAGCATAAATATACATTAGATTCAATAGATTCCAGGATGATTCCAGGATTTTTCCCGCCCGTTAATCCCCTTGGTTGACTTACCTCCCGTCCATGTTATAATGAAAACCAGAAATGAATAAAAGGAGCAACTTACCATGTCATATGAAATAGACGGCAGGACAAACGGACCTGCCATAACCTGGCCCGGACAGGCCAGGATTGCTGTCATGGTCACATTTGACTTTGACGCAGAATACCTGCGCATGTCCAGGGCCGCCTCCAAAGGCACCACCATCGGATTCATGGATTATTCCCGCGGCCAGTACGGCCCCCACGAGGGTCTGAAACGGTGTCTGGATATGCTGGA
Organism: Clostridia bacterium; assembly: GCA_021201905.1. Taxonomy (GTDB): domain Bacteria; phylum Bacillota; class Clostridia; order Lachnospirales; family Lachnospiraceae; genus Enterocloster. The sequence continues at coordinate 7,607 of JAJQEA010000206.1, read as the reverse complement.
CACCCATGATATCAGGTCCACCTTCTTTGTACCGGGAATCGTTGCAGAAAAGTACGCTGCCCAGGTGGAATCCATCCATGCCAGGGGCCACGAAATCGCCTGCCACGGATATATGCATGAATCCGTCCGCGGCATATCCCTGGAGGAAGAAACAGAAATACTGGAAAAAAGCGAGACTATATTGGAGCGTATCACGGGGCGCCGTCCCGTGGGCCACAGGGGGCCGGAGAGCATCATCCATCCATTTACCCCCGGGCTGCTAGCACAGCGCGGTTACCTGTACAGTTCTTCCATGAAGGACTGCGACTGGGCGTATCTATGGGAAAGGGACGGACAGGTCCTCCCTTTGGTGGAGCTGCCGTGTGACATTACCATGGATGATTTCACCTATTTTTATTTTACCTTCAGCGACCCTGCCGTGCGCTCCATGTATACCAACCGCGAGGTATTCGGCAACTGGAAGGATGAGTTCGACGGTCTTGCGGAAGAGGGAAATAAAATTTTCATCCTGAAACTCCACCCACAGATGATAGGACGCGCCAGCCGTATTGCCGCCCTGGGAAGCTTTATTGCCTATATGAAGCGCCACGGGGCCTGGATTACCACCTGTGAGGAAACGGCCCGGTATGTACTGGCACAGGCAGAAGCCAATCAGGAAAATCCCGCAAAAGGAGGTGCCGCACTATGATGACCTGGCCTGACAAAAAGCGCATTGCCGTCATGATGGCATTTGACCTGGACGCGGAGACCATGTGGACCACCAGAGGCGATGGCAACCATGACCATATAACCAACTTATCACGGGGCGCATACGGTCCCAAACAGGGTGTACCCAGAATCCTGGACATGCTGGATGTGTATGGGGTGAAGGCAACCTTCTTCATTCCCGGCGTCATAGCCCAACAATATCCCCTGGTAGTAAAAGAAATCAGCCGCAGGGGACATGAAATCGGCTTTCACGGATACCTGCATGAGGAATCCACCTCCACCTCCTGCGAGGAGGAAGACGCCACCATGACCCGGTGCGAGGCCATCATAAAGGAGCTGACCGGCCAGTCCATTGCAGGACACCGCGGACCGGGAGGCGTGATACACGATTACAGCCTGAGACTGTTCCTGGAGCACGGCTACATATACAGCTCCAACTGGAGAGACTCCGACGGCCCCTTTATCCACACCATAGACGGACGGCCCGTTCCCCTGGTGGAGCTGCCCAAGGATTCCATCTTTGACGATACCGCGTACGACTTTTACACGGATTCTGCCCCGGAACGGTATGAACTCAAATCTCCCCGGGAAATGTTTGAAATCTGGAAGGATGAATTCGATGCCCTGGCAGCGGAAGGCAGAATGATTAACTTTGTCCTCCACCCCCAGTTCATAGGCCGCGCCAGCCGGGTAAACATGCTCAGCGAGCTTATTGGCTATATGCTGTCCCATGGGGCCTGGATTGATACCAACAAGGCAGTGGCAGAGTATGTGCTTGAGCACCGGGATTTATAAAACAAAACAGCAGGCGCCTCCCTTCAGACCCGTGTCAAAAGGAGGCGCCTCATATTTCAGATAACCAAACCCTGGAATCACATCACCGACTCATGACGTACACGGCTCAGAACAAGGTCTGCTGCTCATACTCACAGTCCCTTGCCAGCCGGGGCGGTTCCTGCCCCAGCAGCTCCTTTGTCTTTGTGCTGTCCAGAATCCATTCCCTGACCTGTTCCCTCTCAAGAACCAGGGGCATACGGCTGTGGACAGGGGCCATGGATGCATTGGCCTGGGTCGTCAATATAACGAAGCGGTCCCCGTCCTCATACCTGCCATAAAATCCGGCCAGAAACAGAATCCGGCTCCCTTCCCTGGTGAATGTAAATTTCTCTTTATTCTTATTCCACTCATAAAACCATGAAACAGGGACCGCCGCCCGGCGCTGGCTCACACTGTCCCGGAACATCCGCTTTTCAAACACCGACTCTGACCTGGCATTAAACACCAGACCCTTTCCGCCCGGCCCGGGATATCCCCACTTCTGCCTGCAGACCTTAAGACTCCCGCCCTGGTCTCCGGCCGCTGTAATGACCGGAGCCGTGTCGCCCGGATGGATGTCCCTGTCCAGCACTCCCAGCTCCAGTTTCCAGTCCTTCTGTTCTGTTAAGTCCCTTATCTCATCTAATAATTCCGCGCTGAAATGATATCTGCCGCACATGATATTCCTGCCCTTTCCCGGGTATTAAATTTCCGCAGCGGTATTTTGTCCGCCTACTGTATTATATACCCAAACCCGTAGAAATCAATACAGGCATTCAGCAGGACCACCGTCTGAGCTGTTATCACCTCACCGCTTCCAATATCCCCTCGCTGAACGTGGGATGCGGGAAAATAACCTTAGCCATATCCTCCAGCGTCAGCTCATTGGCTATCGCAACTGCGAACTGGCTGATCATGTCCGTGGCCCTGGCACACATCATCTGGGCGCCCAGGATGCGGTGTGAATCACGGTCCGCCACCACCTTTATAAATCCCCTCTCCTGCTGGGACAGAATGGATTTGCCGTTGGCAGACATTATATACTTCTTTGTGACGGCTTCTATTCCGCTGGCCTTGGCTTCATCGGCGCTGATTCCCACGCAGCCGATTTCCGGGTTGGTATACACGCAGGACGGAACCATATCCGTACGGATTACCATATCCTCTCCTGCCATGTGCGCCACCGCGTTTCTGCCCTGGGCCGTGGCTGCATGGGCCAGCTGAATGCCGCCCGTCACATCGCCAATGGCATATATGCCCGGTACGCTGGTTTTGTATGTTTCATCCGTGACAATACGCCCCCGTTCCATGGCCATATCCTTCACTTCCTGGCTGCTCTCGTCTGTTATAAGACCGCCCGTGTAAGCTCTGCGCCCCGTAGCGATAAGGATACCGTCCGCCCTGGCCTCGCAGGGTTTGTCCTTTTCCACATAGCGGCATATAAGTCCGGCTCCATCCTCTGTCTGAAGGATCTCCTCCACCTTTGCCCCTGTATGGATATCCACGTTTCTTTTCTTCATTATCATCTTCAGGTTCTGTGCAATTTCCTTATCCATGGTGGGCAGAATGCGGTCCAGGGCCTCGATTACAGTCACTCCATGGCCCAGTGAGCTGTACACAGACGCAAATTCCATGCCGATTACCCCGCCGCCAATGATAACCAGATGTTCAAACATATCCTTCTTGTCCAGCAGTCCGTCGCTGGTGACCACTCCCGGCAGGGATGAGCCCGGTATGGGCGGGCATGCCGGAACAGAACCAGTGGCAATGAGAATATGGCTTGTTTCCAGGACCACCTGATCCTGTTTCTGCCCGTCCGGCTGCTCCTCTGGCTTCCCCTCTTGTTTGCCTTCCGATTTTCCCTCTGATGTTTCCTCAGCCGCCGCCACCTTTACATGCTCCCTGTCCAGTATGGTTCCCGTACCGTAATAAACTGAAATCTTGTTGGTCTTCATAAGGGAGGCAATGCCCTTTCTCAGCTGTTCCAGCACTTCGTCTTTGCGCTTCTGGACCATTTCCATGTCAACCGCCGGTTCCCGGGCCGTCAGTCCGATGGATGGTCCTGACTGTAATTCATGGTACAGCTCTGCTGTATGGAGTATTGTTTTGGTGGGAATGCATCCCCGGTTCAGGCAGGTGCCTCCCAGTTCACGGTTTTCCACCAGAGCGACCTTCATTCCCTTTTGAACCCCTTCGATGGCAGCCTCATATCCGCCCGGCCCCGCGCCAATCACCACCAAATCAAATTTGTCAGCCATATAAACTTAACCTCTCTTCCATTTATGTTCTGCGTTTACAGCGATTCCCTCACAAGGGCCTTGATATCCTCTTTGATCTGGCGTGACTGCGGTACGTCCGTACCGGTATGTTCCTCCGCCTGAAACGCGTCCGGTCCCACGGCTTCCACCGCTGCGCATATATCCTTCTCCGCATAGCCGCAGCCCTTCAGCTGTTTTGCCAGCTCCCCGAACATTTCCTGGTCCATGGCGTCTGAGAATACATTCACGTCCTGTATCACGCCTTCATCCACATGAAGCTGTATCTGTATATTGCCCCACGGAAACCGCTTTTCCATTTCGTACTCAAAGGGAATTTTTCTTCCGTATTTCCACTGCCAGGAAGCAAATTTTTCTGTCAGTGCGTCTATCTCCGGCTGAGGCAGCTCCTCTTCCTTCATCCTCACGGCAGGCTGTCCGTAAACCCTGGAAAATGCCTCCACCAGGGCCTCTTTCACTTCCTCCAATGTGATATCAGGCTTAAACTCGCACAGATTGGCCACCCTGGACTTTACAGAGGTAACGCCCTTGGAGGCAAGCTTTTCCTTTGACACATTCAAATACCGGGACATATTTTCCTTGTCCGCCCGTATCAGTATGGTGCCATGGTGGTAGCAGCCGTCCCCTGTCCTGTAAAACGCGTTGCCGGAGAACTTGCGTCCGTCCACTGTGATATCATTGCGCCCTGTCTTTTCGGCATGGATTCCCAGGCTTCTTACGGCCTCCAGTATCACATCCAGCTGCCGCGATACATCGTAATCCTCAGCGCCTACAATAAATGTAAAATTCAGATTCCCCAGATCGTGGAACACCGCGCCTCCGCCTGAGAGGCGGCGCACCAAATAACCGTCCTCCTGTTCCAAAAAGTTCACCCTGCATTCCCTCCAGCAGTTCTGGTTCTTTCCTATCACCACCGTATGGCGGTTCTGCCACAGGTACAGAATGCAGGTGCCCTGGGGAACATGAAGGGTCATGTACTCCTCCATGGCCAGATTTCGGTAGGGGTATGTATTATCTGTCTCCATCCACACAAGTCTGTTTATCATGTCAATCTCCATTCTCTATAGAAAGGCTGCCTGGGCAGCCCGTTCCCCGGCCATGTACAGATATCGCGGATATCCGTGCATAGCCAGGGACACGCCGGCTGTCCAGGCAGTCCTATTTCATTTTCATCATTCCCATGTATAGCGCAGTACCGGCTTGCGGGCCGCGGTAACCTCATCCGGTCTTCCAATCGGTGTAAGGTGGGGCGCGCTGTGAAGCGCCTCAGGATCAGCCAGGGCCTGCTCATAAATCTTGTGGAATACCTCGATTGCCTCATCCAGGGTCTCCTTGGACTCTGTCTCTGTTGGCTCCACCATCAGCGCCTCATGTACAATCAGCGGGAAGTACATGGTCGGCGGATGGATGCCGTAATCCAGAAGGGCCTTGGCGATATCCATGGCAGATATATCCTTGTCGTGCTTCATCTTCTCCAGACTCATGACAAACTCATGCATACAGGTCTCGTTGTAGGCCATGTCATAGACATTCGACAGCTTCACCCTCATATAGTTGGCATTCAGCACCGCATTGCGGGCAGCCTCCGGGATGCCCTCCTTTCCAAGGGTCAGGATATAGGACAATGCCTTAACCACCACCAGGAAGTTGCCGTAGAACATCTTTACATCCCCCAGGGATTCCTGCGCCTTCACAAAGTGGTATGTTTCCTCTTCCTTTTCCACGCGCACGCCGGGTATGAAGGGCTTTAAGATTTCCTTGCAGCCCACAGGGCCGCTTCCCGGTCCTCCGCCTCCGTGAGGTGTGGAGAATGTCTTGTGCAGGTTCAGGTGGACCACGTCAAATCCCATGTCACCCGGCCGCACAATGCCCATAACCGCATTCAGGTTGGCGCCGTCATAATAGCACAGTCCGCCTGCATCATGTACGATTTTGGTTATTTCCAGAATGTTCTTGTCAAATAATCCCACGGTATTGGGGTTGGTCAGCATCAGGCCGGCAGTGTCATCCCCTACCGCTGCCTTTAACTGCTCCAAATCCACGCAGCCATCCTCCCTGGACGGAATGCTCACCACGTCGTATCCGCACATGGCAGCGCTGGCCGGATTGGTTCCGTGGGCAGAGTCGGGAACAATAATTTTGGTACGCTTTGTATCGTTGCGATGGACATGATATGCCTTGATCAAAAGCAGTCCCGTAAACTCACCGTGGGCTCCGGCTGCCGGCTGGAATGTCATTGCGTCCATGCCCGTGATTTCGCAGAGATATTTCTCCGCCAGATATAATACTTCCATGGAACCCTGCACCGTAGCCTCCGGCTGCAGCGGATGGACTCCTCTAAATCCCTTTAATGCGGCTGCTTCCTCATTTACCTTGGGGTTGTACTTCATGGTACAGGAACCCAGAGGATAGAAACCGTCGTTGACACCGTGGGAACGCTTTGCCAGTTCCGTATAATGGCGGCTGATTTCATTTTCCGACATGTGCGGAAGGTGGGGCTGTTTCTCACGGATATGTGCTTTCTCAAAAGCTACCTGGGGCACGTCACAGGGACTGATTAAATCCAGTTTTCTCCCGGCTGACCCTTTTTCAAATACAAGTTTCATGAACCGCACACCTCCTTTTGTCCGCATTCCCTGTGAAGCGCCTCCCGTACAGCGGAGGCAAGTTCATCCATCTCTTCCCTGGTGTTCATCTCTGTAGCGCACCAGAGGATTTCCCTGTCGGATAATGGCAGTCCGCCCAGGATTCCCCTGCTTTCCAGAGCCCGTAAGATGTGGGCGCTGTCCGTACACTTGCCCTCCGGGCTTACGGTGACGAACTCATGGAAAAATTCACAGTCATGCTTTGGCTCAAGCCCTGCTTCCTTCAATACATCCCTGAGATAATGGGCCTTGGACATGCACTGGCCTGCTGCCTGAGCCATACCGTCTGCTCCCATGGCTGTCATATATACAGAGGCAGTCAGGGCGCACCACGCCTGGTTGGAACACACGTTGGAGCTGGCCTTCTCACGGCGTATATGCTGTTCACGGGCCTGAAGGGTAAGAACAAACGCCCTGCGGCCCTGGTTATCAACTGTCTCGCCTACAATACGGCCCGGAAGCTTCCTGGTCATGGCTGCCGTGGCAGTCATAAAGCCCAGATAAGGTCCTCCAAATGCCAGAGGAATGCCAAGGGGCTGGCCGTCGCCCACAGCGATATCCGCTCCGTACTCGGCCGGGGTTTTCATGACGGCTAAGGCCATGGGGTTGCAGCCCATGATATACTTGGCGCCGGCCTCATGGACAATACGGCCCAGGGCGTCTCCGTCCTCTACATTGCCGTAATAGTTGGGCTGCTGCACATAGAAGCAGGCGGCCTGCGGGTCTGCCTTCAGCAACTCTTCCAGAGCTGCCGCATCCGTTACCCCGTCTTTTTCCGGAACCATGACAACCTTTGTATTGCTGCCAAAGCAGTATGTCTTCATAACCTCGATGACGCCCGGATTTGCAGTTGCAGAGATATAGGCTGTGGTTTTCTTTCTCTCCTTACACATGGCAATGGCTTCCGCCGCAGCCGTGGCACCGTCGTATATGGACGCGTTGGAGGCGTCCATTCCTGTGAGTTCACAGAGCATGGTCTGATACTCAAATATGGACTGGAGGATGCCCTGGCTGATTTCCGCCTGGTAGGGCGTATAGGCAGTAACAAACTCCTCCTTTGATGTCACGCTTGAAACAATGGCAGGTATGTAGTGGTTATAAGCCCCTGCCCCCCCCCCTGAAAATATGGCGGAACACAACATTCTTACCGGCTATGTCCTCC
>JAJQEA010000203.1 GCA_021201905.1 Clostridia bacterium | reverse complement strand
GATTGATACCGGGTCCTGCATATGCGGCACTGCATATGCAGGACCCGGTATCAATCAGCGTGGGGGTTACCTTTGCTTCCAGTGTAAATACTTCTTATGAAGCGCTGTTGGACAAAGCCGATCAAGCGCTTTATCTGGCAAAAAAGAAAAAGAATAGTGAACTTGTGCATTGGGAATTCAGCCGTGTCAATGCATGAATATGCTGCTCACAATCAGCCAATGGACACATGGCCGGATGAAGCCAGCCTGAGGCCTCTTTCGTTTACTGCTTTGCCTTGATATTACGTTGTTTTCCATGGCAGGACAGGCAACTCCAAACGAACCCTAAAAGAATGTTGTGCAAATCATATAAAATGCTTGAAAAATTCTGAAAAATTTAGTAAAATATACGCATAGGCTTAAATTTAATGAACAGGAGGGAAGTTTATGAACGTATATGGAACTGAACAAATCCGCAACGTTATATTACTTGGACATGGAGGCGCTGGTAAGACAACCGTTGCGGAAGCATTGGCGCTGCTGACTGGTGTTACAAAACGTATGGGCAAGGTGCCGGACGGAAACACCATCAGCGATTATGACAAGGAAGAAATCAAGAGACAGTTTTCAATCTCCACCACCCTGATTCCGCTGGAATATGAGGGAGAGGATGGGCCAATTAAGATTAACCTTCTGGATACGCCGGGATTTTTTGATTTTGTAGGAGAGGTTGAGGAGGCAATCAGCGTTGCCGATGCAGCCATTATCGTTGCCAACTGTAAGGCAGGTATTGAGCCTGGTACAGAGAGGGCATGGGAGATGTGCGAGAAGTACAACCTGCCCAGGCTGATTTTCGTCACTAATATGGACGATGACCATGCCAGCTATCGTGAGCTTGTGGTCAAGCTGGAGACAAAGTTCGGACGTAAGATTGCTCCGTTCCAGCTGCCAATCCGTGAAAATGAAAAGTTCGTAGGTTTCGTCAATGTGGTAAAGATGGGCGGACGCCGTTTCACTCATTTAAGTGATTATGAAGAGTGTGAGATTCCGGACTATGTCCAGAAGAACCTGACCATTGCCAGGGATGCCCTCATTGAAGCCGTTGCCGAGACCAGTGAAGAATATATGGAGCGTTACTTCCTTGGAGAAGAGTTTACCCAGGAGGAGATTTCCACCGCTCTGAGAACCCATGTTATTGAAGGGGACATCGTTCCTGTCATGATGGGTTCCGGCATTAACTGCCAGGGCTTTAAGGTTCTGCTGCAGGCCATTGACAAATACTTCCCGTCACCTGACCATTTTGAGTGTATCGGCGTGGATGTTTCCGCAGGCGAGCGCTTTACCGCCAAGTACAACGACGATGTATCCCTGTCCGCCAGAGTGTTCAAGACCATCGTGGACCCATTCATCGGCAAGTATTCACTGATGAAGATTTGTACAGGTACCCTTAAGGGCGATACGATTGTGTACAATGTAAATAAGGATACAGAGGAAAAGATTGGCAAGCTCTATATCCTGCGTGGCAAGGACCAGATTGAGGTGCAGGAGCTGAAAGCAGGCGACATCGGAGCCGTTGCAAAGCTGACCGTGACCCAGACCGGCGATACCATGGCTGTGCGCACAGCACCCATTGTATACCATAAGCCGCAGACCTCCACACCATACACATACATGGCATATAAGGCCGTGAACAAGGGCGAGGATGACAAGGTATCTACGGCTCTGGCTAAGATGATGGAGGAAGACTTAACCCTTAAGGTGGTCAACGACGCTGAGAACCGTCAGGCTCTGTTATACGGCATTGGCGATCAGCAGTTGGATGTGGTAATCAGCAAGCTGCAGAGCCGCTATAAGGTTGACGTGACCTTGAGCCCGCCTAAGTTTGCATTCCGCGAGACCCTGCGCAAGAAGGTAAAGGTACAGGGCAAGCATAAGAAACAGTCCGGCGGACACGGACAGTACGGGGATGTCATCATGGAGTTTGAGCCATCCGGCGATCTGGAGACACCGTACGTATTTGAGGAAAAGGTATTCGGCGGTTCCGTACCCAGAAACTACTTCCCGGCTGTTGAGAAGGGACTGCAGGAATGCGTATTAAAGGGTCCTCTGGCAGGTTATCCGGTTGTTGGCTTAAAGGCCACTCTTCTGGATGGATCCTATCACCCGGTGGATTCCTCGGAGATGGCATTTAAGATGGCCACCATCCTCGCCTTTAAGCAGGGCTTCATGGATGCGAATCCGGTACTCCTTGAACCCATTGCCTCCCTCAAGGTCACTGTTCCGGATAAGTTTACAGGCGACGTCATGGGCGATTTAAACCGCAGAAGAGGACGGGTGCTGGGCATGAATTCCAACCACAACGGCAAGCGGGTGATTGAGGCGGATATTCCTATGTCTGAACTCTTTGGATATAATACGGACCTCCGTTCCATGACAGGCGGTCTGGGCGATTATTCCTATGAATTCAGCCGCTATGAGCAGGCTCCCGGCGATGTACAGAAACGTGAGATTGAAGCCAGGGCTGCAGCCAAGGACGGCGAATAAAAGCAAATGCCACAGCTGCCCGGAGTAAGTTTGGGCAGCTGTTTTTCCATGCATGTTTTCCAGAATATGTGGCAAATTAAATATTAGATGAAAAAATCATTTTATTGTTGCAAATGTCACAGAAAAATAGGAATGCTTATGATATAGTAATGTCATCAAAGGAAATGATTCAAAACCAAGATGCATGATATGATAATTAAGGAGGAAATAAGAATGAAAAAATATTTATGCGATCCATGTGGATGGATATATGACCCTGAGGTAGGTGATCCGGACGGCGGAATCGAGCCGGGAACTGCATTTGAGGATATTCCGGATGATTGGGTATGTCCTATCTGCGGAGTCGGAAAAGATATGTTCTCTGTTGTTGAAGAGTAAGATGTGCGCTGGCGCCTCTTCCCGGATAATACCTGGGCAGAGGCGCCTTTTTATTTGATTTTACCCTTGTGTATCAACTGGAAAGAGTTTACAATAAGGAGAGAGCTTTCAAATACGGTAAAGAGGTTTTTTGAGATGGAAGAACAGCAAAACATATTTAAGGATACATTCCTGGCAGCTGTTTTAGACCAGATGGACACCAATTTCTATATAACAGATGTAGAAACGGATGAAATCCTTTATATGAATGAAACCATGAAGGAAACCTTCGGGCTTGAGAGGCCGGAAGGCTGTATCTGTTGGCAGGTGCTGCAAAAGGACATGGAAGAACGGTGCCCTTACTGCAAAATCAGGCAGCTGGAGCAGATGGAGGATAATCAAATCTGTGTCTGACGCGAGACCAATTCCGTGACCGGCAAAAAATACAGGAACTATGACAGCCTGATCCAGTGGAAGGGGAAGATATACCATATCCAGAATTCCGTGGACATGACGGAATATGACCAGATGTCAGAGACAGCCCGCACCGATGAGCTGACACGCATGCTGAACCGCCGGGGAGGCAGTGAGCGCCTAATACAGGCCCTGGAGCAGGGAGAGCGTGAAAACCAGGTGGTGACCGTGGTGCTCTATGATATCAACGAGCTGAAATCAGTCAATGACCGGTATGGACACAGCGAGGGGGACCGGCTTCTCCAGTACGTGGCGGCCATAGCCAAGGATTGCCTTGGAAGGCTGGATTTTATGTACCGTCTCAGCGGTGATGAGTTTATCATGGTATTTTACGGGCGGGACATGAAGGCGGCGGACGAAAGCATGAAGCGTCTCCTGGCCAGGGCGGGGCAGGAACAAAAACGCCAGCTCCAGGAGTATGACGTCTCCTTCAGCTACGGTATAGCGGAGGTCTATCCCGGGGACAGGGGATCGGTGGAGGATATCATATCCCGGGCGGACGAGCAGATGTATATCCAGAAGAGAGGATATCACATCGAGCGCGCCAAACGCAGGCTTGGGGAGAAGGCTGAGGACAGGGATGAAACCTTTGATTATGACAGCGCAAGCCTCTATGAAGCGCTGTCGGCCAGCACGGACGACTATATCTTCGTGGGAAACATGAAGACAGGGGTATTCTGTTATCCCCAGGCCATGGTGGAGGAATTCGGCCTGCCGGGCCGGGTGGTCAGGGAGGCAGCCGCCTTTTGGGGGCAGCTGATTCATCCCCATGACGAGGCCTATTTTCTGGAGAGCAATCAGAGTATTGCAGACGGAAGAGAGGAGTATCACAACATAGAGTACCGGGCCAGGAACGTGAGAGGGGAATGGATATGGCTGCGGTGCAGGGGAAAGATGCTCAGGGATAAGGAAGGGCAGCCGGAGCTGTTTGCCGGCATGATCAGCAACCTGGGAAAAAAGAACCAGATTGACCATATGACCGGCCTTTACAACAAATATGAATTTGAGGGAAATATTAAGAAGTACCTGGCAGACAGCAAATGCATGGAAACCATCGGCCTGATGGTGCTGGACATGGATTCCTTTAAAAATATCAATGATCTGTATGACCGGTCGTTCGGGGACGAGGTCCTGCGGATTACGGCCCAGAAGGTGGCGTCCATGCTTCCGCCCAATGCCATGCTCTACCGGCTGGACGGGGATGAATTCGGCATCCTTTTCCTGGGTGGGAACGCAAAGGGAGCTGCCCATCTGTTTGACAAGCTGCAGCAGAACTTCTGCAAGCAGCAGGAATACGGAGGAAAGAAATACTTCTGTACCCTGTCGGCCGGGTATGCAGCCTACCCGGAGGACGGAAGCAATTATCTGGAGCTCTTTAAGAGGGCCAATTACTCACTGGAATACTCCAAAATCATGGGAAAGAACCGGATGACCGTGTTTTCCAGGGACATTCTGGCAGACAGGGAGCGGCGGCTGGAGCTGATGGAGCTTTTGCGGGAGAGCGTGGAGCGCGGTTTTGCAGGGTTCTCCATCCATTACCAGCCCCAGGTGGACACGTTGTCGGGCAGGCTCTGCGGGGCGGAGGCCCTGGCCAGATGGCACTGCGGCAAGTATGGGGATGTCTCTCCCGGAGAGTTCATACCCTTGATGGAGCAGAGCGGTTTAATCGTTCCTTTCGGACAGTGGATACTGAACCATGGCATAGCCCAGTGCCTGGAGTGGTGCCGGTCCAGGCAGGATTTCCAGATTAGCGTGAATCTGTCCTATATCCAGCTTGCCCAGGGGGATTTTATTTCCTTCCTCAGGACGGCGCTGGAGGAAAACAGCCTGGCGCCATCCAGGCTCATCATGGAACTGACCGAGACATATCTGGCAAAGGCAGAGGAGGGCACCCTACGCCTGATCGCGCAGATGAAGGAGCTTGGGGTAAAAATTGCCATGGATGATTTCGGGGTGGGGTATTCATCCCTGTTTTCGTTGAAAAGCATCCCCGTGGATGTGGTGAAGATAGACAGGGGATTTGTGAAGGGGATTACCTCGGACCTCTTTAATGCCACCTTTATCCGGTCCATCACCGACCTGTGCCATGATGTGGGCAGGAAGGTATGTCTGGAGGGAGTGGAGACAAAAGAGGAATATGAGGCTGTCAGGGAACTGGGAATGGAATATATACAGGGATATTATTTTGGGCGCCCTATGAGTGCCCGGCAGTTTGAGGACATGCTAAAGGAGTAAGCGGACACTAAAGGAATAAGCGGACACAGCGCTTGTCCATCTCAATCAGTCCTTCCTCCTTCATGCGCTTCAGCTCCCTTGTCATGGCGCTGCGGTCAATAGAGAGGTAATCGGCCAGGTCCACCATGGTAAAGGGGAGGCTGAAGGAGGCGGATTTGGCCTGGGCGGCCAGCTGCATAAAGTAGCATATGAGCTTCTCGCGGATGGTGCGCTGGGACAGGACCTCCACCCTGCGGCTTAAGTTTAAGGCCCGCTCCGAAATCAGGTCCAGCAGATTCTGGGTCAGCTGGTGATGGTGGGCGCAGGACTTGGTACAGGGAGAGCCGATGGTGGCATAGTGGATAAAGAGGATGTCACAGGGGCTGTCGCAGACAACGCTGATGCCGGCGTGTTCGCTGCCCTCGTAGGACAGCAGATGGCCGAAGATGTCCTGGGGGCCCAGGCGCTCCAGTATGGTTCTGGCTCCGTTGTATTCATAGCGGACAACGGAGGCAGTGCCTTTGCCTATAATGCCGATTTCGTGAAAGCCTTCATCGTAATCGCATATGGTCTCCCCCGGCTTAAACTGTTTTGTCCTTCCGTCCAGGCAGGAGAGCAGCTTTTTATACTCGTCAATGGAAATGTCTTTAAATAGGTTTTTCTGAAAATATTCTGTCATGTTTCTTTTACCCTGCTATCTTTTATGGTATGATATTTATTATCATAATACTTTTTGTTGCAATTGCAACACTAAAAAGAACTGTCTTTTGGCAGTTCCCGTACCGTGCGGTGTGGCATATAGAACCGGAGCCGTGCGGAATCAGTTCTGACAAAGGAGGCGGGATATGGCCTATGATATACGATAATGAAAACCAGGGAACGGCCCGGGAGCCGGATCCGGGGCAGGCGGCTGTCATGGAGCGGCGCCAGAGGAAACAGTTCTCCCATGTGGGGCTTGCGGCGGCGGCCTTTATGCTGATTACCCTGGCTGCCCAGGTGGCGTTCATGGTCCTGGTGGAGCTGCTTAATCTCCTGCTGGGTGATGCCATTGATTTTTACGGTTTTACGGGGCGCATGCTTATGTCGTCCCTGCCCATGTACCTGGTGGCCTTTCCGGTGGTGGCGGGACTGCTCCAGCTTGTGCCCAAGTGCGGTTCGCCCCAGAAGGAGCAGTGGGGATTCTGGAAATTTGCGTCCTTCTTTGTCATTGCAGTGGGAATCGGGCTGGCAGGAAATATTCTGGGCAGGCTGGTAGGGCTTTTACAGCCATCGGGACCTGACTCCGCTGAATTGGACCAGCTTATCAGGAATTCCAGCCTGTGGGTCAATCTGTTGACCACGGTCATCATGGCCCCTGTTGTGGAGGAGCTTTTTTTCAGGAAGCTGGTCATGGACCGGCTGCTGGGATATGGACAGAAAGCAGCCATCCTCATGTCGGGTATTATGTTCGGCATGGCACACGGCAATTTCTCCCAGTTTTTTTATGCCTTTGGCATCGGAATTCTCTGGGCCTACGTGTACGCAAAGACAGGGAAGGTGGGATACACCATCAGGTTCCATATGCTGTTTAACCTGTTGGGCGGCATCATCACCGTGGAGCTGTCAAAGGGGGCCCAGGGCCTGGCAAAGGGGCCGTGGATGATACGGCAGATTGAATCGATTCTGGGAATTGACATGGGGTGGCTGGTGACCGCGTTTTCCTCCATCATGATACTGGCCTATTTCTTTTTCATGCTGGCCTGCCTCATTGCGGCCATTACCCTTATCATCATATACCGGCGCCAGATTACCTTCCAGCCGGGACTATGGCCTCTGAGAAAGGGTAGGGCGTTCAAGACGGCGTTTCTGAATGTGGGGATGCTGGTCTATTTTGTCATATGCTGCGGCTTATTTATACTAAATTGGTGATTTACACGGCTGCGTTGATGTGATAAAGTATTAGCATGTGACAGCGATGGACATGTGAGAGCCAACGTAGACCACAATATAAAAGTTGTGACAACTACAATAAAAACACTGGACAAATCGAATATTTTGTTTTATAGTAATAACCAACGAATGTAAGGGGGCAGGCGGAAATCCAAGCCGGGCCCTTTTTTCATAAAATCAGACACCAGGAGGTAATGAAATGGTATCATTGTATGACAGCGGTATTTATCTGGTTAACGGCACTGAAATCGTACCGGAATCAGAGAGCGGTAAGGTAAAGAAACTGACCGGCAAGGACGCGGACCAGGCATCTGCCAGGAAAGGGACCATTGCCTACTCCATACTGGAGGCCCACAACACATCCGGTAACATGGAACATTTAAAGCTGCGGTTTGACAGCATGGCATCCCATGACATCACCTTCGTGGGTATCGTACAGACAGCCAAGGCTTCCGGCATGGAAAAGTTCCCCATTCCTTATGTATTGACAAATTGCCACAATACCCTTTGCGCGGTAGGCGGGACCATCAATGAGGATGACCACATGTTCGGCCTGTCCGCGGCGAAGAAATACGGGGGCATCTACGTTCCTCCCCATATTGCGGTCATTCATCAGTACATGAGAGAGATGATGGCCGGATGCGGCAGAATGATACTGGGATCCGACAGCCACACGCGTTACGGGGCGCTGGGAACCATGGCCATTGGTGAAGGCGGCGGTGAGCTGGTAAAGCAGCTGCTCAAGGATACATACGATGTGGCATATCCGGGCGTCATAGCGGTTTATCTGGACGGCGGGCCGCAGCCGGGAACCGGCCCTCAGGACATTGCCCTGGCTATCATCGGAGCCGT
>JAJQEA010000268.1 GCA_021201905.1 Clostridia bacterium | reverse complement strand
TCGGCCACTGTCTGTATCTTCAAATCCCTACACATGGCAACCACATGCTTGACTATCTGCTGGCTTACCTTATCCCTCCCGATTTTGTCCACCAGGCTCTTATCCAGCTTTAAGACGTCAAATTCCACGTCGGACAAAATGTCCAGGTTGCTGTATTTGGTTCCGAAATCATCCAGACAGATGCGGTATCCCCGTTTCCCGAACTCCCGCAGAGCCTGGTACACCACATTTCTGCCCAGGGCACCTATGCTTTCCGTCACCTCTATCTCCAGCTGCTCCGGCCTTACATCGTACTTCTGTACAATGGACTCCACACTATCCACGATTCTTTCGCTCAAAAGGGTCAGACGTGAAAAATTAAAGGAAAGGATCTGTTCCGTATAACCAGCCTTCTTCCATTGCTCCAGCAGGCGGCAGCATTCCTCCATGACAAACAAATTCAGATAGCTTATCAGGTTCTCCCTCTCCAATATGCCGATGAACCTGGAGGGAGGCACATCTCTTCCATCCTTTCCCTTAACACGCACCAGGGCTTCGGCGCCTGCGCATTTGCCCGTATCCAAATACAGCTTGGGCTGCAGCACTGCCTTGAATTCCCCGCGCTCAATGGTGGATAGCAGCTCCTTTATAAGCTCCATTCTCCCCTGGCCGTGAAATGACGGCTTGTTTTCATAATATTTCTGCTTGTCAATCCGCATCAGTTCACCGGCCTGCTTCACAGCCCAGTCCAGATTCTTCTCCCTGTCATCCCATATCTTCCCCACTGCCGCTGACAGCTGGTGCTGTGCCTCCAGTTCCTGTAAAAGCCGGCCTGCCATCTGCTCAAATTCCACTAAGGATATATCCTCTATGATGATATCAAATTCATTGCTGTTCAGACGGAATACGGTATGGTCTGAAAAATGCTTCCTGATGATGCCTGACACACTGCATATGATTTTATCCCCCTGCTCCGTCCCCTTTGTGTCGTTGATGGATTTCAGATCGTTGATATCCACCACGATCACTCCCAGGGAAACCACCCGGTCCGCCCTGTACCGCCTGCGGTACTCGTCATAGCTGCCCCGGTTAAGCAGTCCGGTAAGGGAATCATGGTATATACTGTAATACAAGCGCTGGGAATCCTGCCTTCTGTTGATTTCCTGGGCAATGAAATACACCAGCATGTCCATCAGTTCCAAAGGCTGGCGGCTCCTGCGCTCAAACATAACAATATATCCCTGAAGCCCCTTGCGGCTGACAATGGGAAATACCGACATATTGGCAAGCTGCTCCCTCTCCATGCCCTGGAACACCTCAAAGGACTCCCCCAGCATGTCCTGGGGCTCCACATAATCCATTACGCCGGAGGGCCGCTTATGGCTGAGCCACTCCTCCATGTCATGTTCCAGAGTCCGGCTGACTCCGGTCCTGCCGTATTGGTCCATGCGGCAAATGCATTTAACAGCGAATGAATCTTTATTTTTCAGGAACATCCGCATATGGGACGCCTCGTAATATTCTGCCAGTATATCCATCAGCCGGCTCATGGCCTCCTCCATGTCCGGAGCTTCCGTCATGGCGTAGATGCCGCTGATAACCTTGTAGGCAATCCTCTGTCCGTTCTCCTGGCCGGGTCTGAATTCCAAGCATTTTTCCTCACCGGGTATGTCCATACCGATTACCAGAAGGGCCTCCCTGGCGTCCCACTCCACCAGCTTTGTCTTTACCAGACGACGGACGCCTGTTTTGCTGTCCACATCCTCCCACAGGGAAAATTGATCCCGCTCCCACAAAAGCCGGTTGCAGAAGGTGCATGGCGAGGATCTTCCGTAAATAATCTCATGACAGGCCCTTCCCCTGCATTCGGCCTCGGTCATTCCCACCTTCCGGTAAAATGCCTGATTGGCCGTGATAAATGCATACTGTTCCGGATCAATGAGGCAGGCCGCCTCCCCGGCCGCCCAGAGGATTCGCTCAAACTTCTGCTCCTGGCTGGCCTCACAGGCCGCCCTGCCTTCTGACAGGCTGTGCTCCATCCTCTTATACCGGTCAATGTCCTTCATACAGAAAAATACCCGCACATGATCCCCGGTATGATTCCTATACATATAGAATTCCACCCTCACCCAGCGGAGCATGTCGTGTTCCATCAGACGCCGGTAATCCAGTGTCACCTTGCATTCCCCATCGTCATACTTCTGCATCAGGCTGTTTCTGTCAAATGTCCGGGAAAATTCTTCCCTGTGCTCCGGTTTCACTGCCTCCTCCGCCATCTCCTGCACAAAGCTGCTGTAGGAACAGTCCACGGCGGCTTCCCGGATCTCTCTCCATTTTCCCGAAGCCCCTATCACCTTGTCCTCTGTCAGGTCCGCGTCACCGTATGCCAGCACATCGTCCAGCAGCAGCTGGTTTACGCGCCTGGATCTCATATATGCCTGCTCCAGCTCCTTCTGCCGGGATATATCCTGAATCCTGCCAAGGACGATTCCAGGGATATCATGCTCATAAGCCATTATCTCCAGATCCAGGCTGAACCACCCGTACTCTCCCCTCTGGTCCTTAAGCCTGGCCTCACACCGCGCTGTTTTCCCGCCTTCCTGAAGCACGCGGAATGCCTGGAGAAACGCATCCCTGCTCTGTGGATGAACCACCTGGGTTTTCACCAGGCATTGGGGGAAATCCCTCAGCTGCCTTTCCTCCCCGTATGTAAGCTTCCGCTCCGTATAAATAAGGGCTGTTTTGGTATTGATGTTATATTCAAATATCTCCTCGCCGCCGATATGCAGGGGCCACCGCATCATCTGGTCCAGAATATCCATGTTCTGGTGATAACCCGTGATAAGCACCCTTCCGTCCTCCATATGCCTGGACCGGCCGGCGCACCGCACCGGTATATCGCCCCACTCAGGATGATTCCAGGTATACTGGATCTCGCACAGCTTATCCGTGTCCATCATGCGCCGCATGGCCTCATTTACATAGACATAATTTCCCCGGTTAACTCTTCTGTACCAGAATTCAAAACATGCCTCCGGCTCCAGTTCCTCCTTAAGGCCCAAAAGCCATGCCATGGTGCGGTCCACATAGAATCCCACCTGACTCATGTCGCGGTCTGTAACCATGGTCCACAATCCCATCTCTGCATGCTTCAGGATACTCCCCGACCACTCTATATCTTGAAAGACAAAGCATTTCCTTAAATCGCTGTAATCCATATGTTTACCTCAGCACACGGACAAACGGTGCCCTCTCAAATATTCAGTCTCACTTTATTATAACATCTCTCACACCGGATACGATAAAAAATTCTTCATTTGAGTCTTAATTTTCCGGTATGTCCGAAGATGGCGGAAACATAAAAAACAGAAAGACGGCAGGCACAAATTTAAGGATATGCATTTTGACAGTATGATGAAAAGCCAAGCCATGGCTGCTTCCAGTCACGGCTTGGCTTTTCATGCTATAAAACAGACCGGAAGGCTTCCTCCAGATCCTCCAATATGTCGTCGATGTGCTCGGTCCCGATGGACAGGCGGATGGTTCCGGGACGGATTCCCTGCTCCAGAAGCTCCTTCTCATTCATCTGGGAATGGGTGGTGGAGGCCGGATGGATCACCAGGGACTTTACATCCGCCACATTGGCAAGAAGGGAGAACAGTTCCAGATTGTCGATAAACTCCCTGGCCTTCTCAGCCCCGCCCCTTATTTCAAATGTAAAGATGGATCCGCCTCCCCCGGGAAAATATTTTCTGTAAAGCTGCTGCTGGACCGGGTCCCGGCTCACACTGGGATGGTGGACCTCTTCCACCTGGGGATGGGCCTTCAGGTATTCCACCACCTTAAGCGCATTTTCCACATGGCGTTCCACTCTCAGAGACAGTGTCTCCAGCCCCTGCAGAAACAGAAATCCGTGGAAGGGTGACAGGGTAGCCCCTGTATCCCTTAAGAGAATGGCCCTGATCCGGGTGACAAAGGCAGCCGCTCCCACGTCCTGGGCAAAACGGATGCCGTGATAGCTGGCGTTTGGCTCTGTAAGTCCGGGAAACTTGCCGGAGGCAGCCCAGTCAAATTTTCCGCCGTCCACTATCACCCCGCCCACCGTGGTTCCATGACCGCCGATGAACTTTGTGGCTGAGTGTACCACGATATCTGCGCCGTTCTCAATGGGACGGACAAGATATGGCGTGGCAAAGGTATTATCTATGACCAGCGGAATCTGATGCCGGTGGGCAATGGATGCGATTTTTTCTATATCTGCGATATCGGAATTTGGGTTTCCCAGCGTCTCTATAAAGACAGCCTTTGTATTATCCCGGATCGCCGCCTCTACCGCCTCTAAATCCGAGGGGTCCACAAAGGT
Source organism: Clostridia bacterium (assembly GCA_021201905.1). Lineage (GTDB taxonomy): Bacteria > Bacillota > Clostridia > Lachnospirales > Lachnospiraceae > Enterocloster. The sequence continues at coordinate 4,057 of JAJQEA010000268.1, read as the reverse complement.
GGTCTCCACCCCGTATTCAGGAAAGGTGTGGGCCAGGTAATTATAGGTGCCTCCGTAAATATGGCCGGAGGACACAATATGATCCCCTGCCCGTGTCAGGTTCTGGAATGTATAGGACAGGGCCGCTGCCCCGGAAGCCGTGGCCAGGGCCGCCACGCCGCCTTCCAGCTGAGCCATTCTCTGCTCAAATACATCCAAAGTAGGATTTGTAAGACGGCTGTATATATTCCCCGGATCACTGAGATTGAACCGCGCCGCCGCATGGTCACAGTTGTCAAATACATATGATGATGTCTGGTAAACCGGTACCGCCCTTGCCCCGGTCGAAGGATCCGGATGCTCCTGACCTCCGTGAAGCTGGGTTGTCTCAAATTTAAAATGTCTGTCTGCTCTCTTGCGCTTCTCTCCCATGATACTGTCCTCCGTCTCGCTATTCCTACTATTTCTATAGGTTTAATTGATAATATCATGGTATTTTTTTCCTGTCAAGAATTTATTTTAGTACATTCCTAAATTCTTAAACCGTGCTCCCCTTATCCATTTCAGGCATTCCCGGCGCGTTCTTATCAGAAGGCGCGCACCCAAATATTTTTTTTTGTAAGCCCTGAAAAAGCTGGAATAGTCTCCAAACCCCGCTTTGGACGCCGCCTCCGCCGCCGGCACCCCCATTGCCAGCTCCTTTCTCACGATTGCCATGCGCTTATAGAGGATGTATCGGGCCACAGTGGTTCCCGTGGCCCTCTTAAATACAGCGGTCAGATGATTCTTGCTCATATAGAAGGTCTGGGCCAGCCCCTCCAGGGTCAGGGGGCAGACAGGTTCTGGTTGATATAGCGGATGATTTCCTGGACCTGTCCTTCCTTTCCCCGGGAAGTCCCGGACGCCTCCCTGAATATTGCAAAAATCTTGGTCAAAAGAGACAGGACCCGTGCGCGGATTGCAATATCCTGTAAATTCTTTCCATAATTCCCGCACTCCTCCAGGGAATGAAAATACCACTCCAGCTGGAACTGTTCCTCATAACAGCACCATGCAGCCTCAAAGGGCTCCAGCAGCAGCGCCTGTTCACCCTCCTCCAGAAGTTCGGGGGCGAAGTGCAGGCGTATCCGGTTATATTCCTCCGAATCCAGCACCCTTAATCCGTGAAAACAGCCAGGTGGTATGATAATCAGGCTTCCCGGCCTGGGTGTGTAGGTCTTTCCCTCCAGCAGATACTCCGCATTGCCTGAAATCATGTAATAAACCTCGTATACATCATGGCAGTGCATCTTATACTCCATATCCGCCTCATCGCTGCGCGTATGGGCATATACCACATTCCGGGTCTTAAAGCTTTCTTCCTGGTACATGGTCCTCCTCCTCTCATAAACCGGCTGCCCGCGGCCGTCCCTGTGCCCGGGGGACACATGCCGGGAACACATGCCGGGAACACATGCCGGGGCACATTTAATCCTATTCTATCACAGCTTGTGCTAATTGCAATGTTTCTTTGTCTTCTGACAATGGTTTTTGCAATATACCTGTATTATAATGTGTCCTGTAAGCAAGAAAAACACAGCAAATAAATTGTTGCAAAAACCGAAAGGGTCCTCCCCCTTTCACACATTTTATCCCCCTTTATACGCAGTAAAAGACCAGGCATCCCCAGTGCCTGGTCTTTTCTGTAACTGTTGCTTTCAGATATTTTCTATGCTGCTTTTCTACGATTCCTTTTATGGCCAGATTGCCCTTGCCGCCTTGGCCTCCACGACACGCTTCACGGCAATCAGGTAAGCGCCTGTACGCAGCGTGGCATTCTGTCCCCTGGCAATATCCCATACCGCCTCAAAGGCCGGATCCATGATATTTTTCAGCTTCTCATTGACTTCTTCCTCGGTCCAGCTCACGGACTGGATATTCTGGACCCATTCAAAATAAGAAACCACTACGCCGCCTGCATTGGCCAGAATATCGGGCACAACGGTAATGCCTCTTTCCTGGAGTATGCTGTCCGCATCTGCGGCCACGGGTCCGTTTGCTGCCTCCACAATGATTTCCGCACGGATTTTATGTGCATTGGAGGCGTTAATCTGGTTTTCAAGGGCTGCCGGCACCAGCACCCTGGCATCCATCTCCAGCAGCTCCTCATTGGTGATGCGGCTCATTCCCTCTTCATTGTAATCCTTTAACAGATTCTTTCTGTTAAGGGAGAGATAATCCAGGATAGCCGGTACATTAAGTCCATCCGGATTGCAGATTCCGCCTGATACATCGCTGACAGCTATGATCTTCATGCCTTCCCTGTGAAGCAGCTTTGCCGTGATGCTGCCCACATTTCCCATTCCCTGAATGGCTACCGTGGTTCCCTCCACCGGGATTCCCATCTTATTCAGTATATTTTTCGTGGTGTACATGACGCCCCGTCCGGTGGCCTCATTTCTCCCCAGTGCGCCGCCCAGGCAGATAGGCTTGCCTGTAACCACACCGTGGATACAGTGGCCCTTCAGCATGCTGTAGGTATCCATCATCCAGCCCATGACAGCCGCGTTTGTGCCCACATCAGGAGCCGGGATATCCTGTTCCGGCCCAATAAGGGGAGCAATGGCCGCCGTGTATCTTCTGGTGATTGCCCGGATTTCATTTTCAGACAGCTCATTGGGGTCGCAGACAACGCCGCCCTTGCCGCCGCCATAAGGAATGTTCACCACCGCGCACTTGAATGTCATCCAGGCTGCCAGGGCCCTGACCTCGTCAGGATTGACTGCCGGATGGAAACGGACTCCGCCCTTGGCCGGTCCGCGGGATGTGGAGTGCTGCACCCTGTATCCCTCAAATACCTTTGTTGTTCCATCGTCCATCCGCACCGGGATCGCAACCTTAAGTTCCCGCTCCGGGTACTTGATGGCCTCTATGTCACTGTCCGTATAGCCCAGTATATCGGCTGCTTCCTTAACTACCTTTAACACATTGTCATAAGGATTATATGTTTTTTTTCATACCTGTTCTCCTTTTTCTTCCATACTGTTGCCTGTTCACTGCTTCCCAATACTTAGTTCCCCTGATTCACCACTGACTCGATTCCCCCAATCTTCACATACAGAATGAATATGTCCATGGCTGTCTTTAACTCCTCCGGCGTTGGATAGGTGGGAGCAATACGGATATTCCTGTCCTCCGGATCCTTCTTGTAGGGATAGGTTGCCCCTGCGCCTGTGAGCGTGACACCCGCCTCCTTAGCCAGCTCCACGGTGCGCTTTGCACATCCCGGCAGGGTATCCAGGGAAATGAAATAGCCTCCCTTTGGACGGCTCCACACCGCCAGTCCGCTGCCTTCCAGTTCTTCCTCCAGACGGTTTAGCACCATATCGAATTTGGGCCTCAGCACCTCTGCCAGAGCCTTCATGTGGGCGCGGATATTCTCCGGCGTTTTAAAATACTGCACATGCCGTAACTGGTTCAGCTTGTCGTGCCCGATGGTCTGTGAGGACATATGTCCCTTCAGCTCCTTCATGTTATCCGCTCCTGACGCAATAAGCGAGACGCCTGCTCCCGGAAACGTTATCTTGGAGGTTGAGAAGAAATAGTAAGCCCTGTTGGGATGGCCGCTGGCCTCACATACCTCCAGAATATTCTTAAGGGGCACTTCCTCATAGATATGGTGCACGCCGTAGGCATTATCCCAGAATATCCGGAAATCCGGGGCTGCCGTCTCCATGGATGCCAGGCGGTCCACCACCCGGTCGCTGTAGCACACGCCCTGAGGATTGGAATGGAGGGGAACACACCAGATTCCCTTGATGGAAGCATCCTTCCTTACCATGGTTTCCACCATCTCCATGTCCGGTCCGTCCTCCAGAAGAGGTACGGGAATCATCTGGATTCCCAGCTCCTCACAAATCTGGAAGTGCCTGTCGTATCCCGGAACCGGGCAAAGAAATTTGACAGGGCTTCCCTCATATCCATAGAAGCTCCATGGCTTTTCACCCTCTGTCCCGAAAAGACAGTGGAATGCAATCGTGTCAAACATCAAGTTCAGGCTGGAATTGCCGCCTATAAAAATCCGGTCCGGCTCCAGCCC
>JAJQEA010000163.1:29559-47844 GCA_021201905.1 Clostridia bacterium | reverse complement strand
CCGTCAAAGACGCGCACGGCTGCCCGGTCCAGCTCCCATATCTGATTGCAGACCCGGTCCAAAAGCGTCCTGTCATGGGATATCATCAGGATGGCCCCTCTGTAGTTCCTCATCATTTTCTCCAAAAGCTCCACGCCTTCCATGTCCAAATTGGTGGTGGGTTCGTCGGCAAAGAGCAGCGGGGCCTGGCTGGAAAATGCCGCCCCAATGGCACGCCTGGTCCTTTCACCCCCGCTTTTTACAGCGCTGTCACGGAGTTTTAACTGGCTCAGCAGCCTGGCCTCAGGCTCATCCTCAGTTTCACCGGTCTGGAGAATCTCTGCAATGGGACAATACCGTTTCACCACGCCCTCGTCGCAGGCAATCCTTCCGGAGAGGACGCCTAAAAGGGTGGATTTCCCAGCTCCGTTGCGTCCAATGAGCCCAATCCGGTCCCCGTCCCAGATTTCCAGTTTTTCAATATCCAGGACAGTCTGAATTCCATATTCTTTTTTAATATTCAGTGCATTTAATAACATAAAAAATCCCTCCTAAACGCACTTCGTTCAGAAGGGATATAAACCTGGCCTGTGAGGACGCCGAGGGAGAGGGAATGTACAGGTCAGGAGCGGTTTGAGCGCGCCTGCCGGAACATCCTGTCCGGTGCGGCAATGCATATGGATAGACAGATGCATCCTGTTATATAAAAATATGGCCCTGCGGAATATGATTCCCTGAATGACTGAACGAAATGACAAAGACACACAAAATCTGCCCGGCTTTTATACAGCCAGGAAAGGGTGTGTGTAAATCATCTGCTGCGGTTCAATCATCTAATAATCATATTTCAGTTAGCCACCTTTCTTTTATACCATAGTGTACATATATTGTTTGTACTTACATTGTGGAATGCGGTCTGCAAACCAATTCTGATTATAGGGGATGGGAAATATAATGTCAAGATCTTTACTATTGTTTTACATACTTGCGGTAGAACAGGGTGAAGCTGCGGGGTATGATGGTAATTGGAAAGAAGGAATGGTAAGGAGCAATGGTAAGAAGCAACTGTAAAGAGTCCAATATATTTTACAAAAACCGGAAAAGGAGCCCTGTGAATGATTAAAACCTATGTATTAGATACCAATGTGCTGATTCAAGCCCCTACGCCGTGAACTGCTTTGAGGAGAACCATATTGTGCTTCCCATGGTGGTGCTGGAAGAGTTGGATAACCTGAAGAAGGCAGAGGGAGAGCGGGGAGCCAATGCCAGGGCTTCCATCCGTATGCTGGAACAGCTGCGCATGAGAGGGGATCTGCTGGAGGGGGTGGCTCTGGAGCATGGAGGAACCCTCAGGGTGGAAAAGAATTACGTGGATGTAAAGCTGCCGCCCGATCTGCCTGAGGAGAAGGCAGATAACCGCATACTCAAGGTGTGCAGGGGACTGGCAGAACAGCAGGACGGGGAGGAGTCAGAGCAGTGGGAGCCGGAGCAGGAGAAGCCGTCCCGGATTATACTTGTAACCAAGGATATTCTGCTGCGCATCAAGGCACAGATGATAGGGATACGGGCTGAGGACTTTATCACGGAACAGGTGTCAGACAGGGATGAGCAGTACACGGGACGCTGCCAGGTATTCATACCCGAGGAGGATGTGAAGGAGTTTAAGAAAAAAGGGATTCCTGTGGATAAAACATACATATCTGACGAAAGCGGTGGACACAGCTGTCCGAAGCTGTGGGAAAACCAGTTCCTGCTTCTGAAGGCGGACCAGTCCGTAAAGAAAACGCTGCTGGGACGGGTTCAGGGAGACAGAATCGTGCCCCTGGAATACAAAAAGAGCAAACCATATGGCATCAGCCCCAAGAATTCAGGGCAGTACTTTCTGCAGGAGGCGCTGATGCAGCCGGCGGACAAAGCGCCGTTAGTGATTGTAAAGGGAATGGCGGGAACGGCAAAAACCTTCTACTCGTTGGCTGTGGGACTGGAAAAGCTGTTGAACAATCCAACAGGGGAATACAGGCGGATCATCATCAGCCGTCCCAACGCCCAGTTTGACGCGGATATCGGCTTTCTGCCGGGAGATGAGCAGGAAAAGATATCGCCTCTTATGAGACCGGTAATTGACAACCTGGAGCAGCTCATTGATTCCAATGAGGAAAAACGTTATGAAGACGAGGCAGAGCTTAAGGGCAAGGTGGACGAGATATTTGGCAGGGGACTGATTCAGACAGAGGCACTGAACTATATACGGGGCCGTTCCATTGTCAAGACCTATTTAATAATTGACGAGGCCCAGAATATGACTCCAAACCAGGTAAAGGGTATCATCACCAGGGCCGGGATGGGGACAAAGGTTATCCTTTTAGGCGATCCAAACCAGATAGACAGGACCTTTCTGGATGAACGCACCAACGGGCTCAGCTATGCGTCGGAGCATATGAAGGGAAGCGGGCTCTGCTGGCAGATTACACTGAATGCCAGCGAGTGCGAGCGATCAGAGCTTGCCATGGACGCGGTGCGGCGGCTGTGATGTGGGGCGTCTGTGACGTCTGAAATCTGCGGCCTCCATTTTGACGCCTGCATTTATAAAATAATCATTAAAACCCTGTCTGTACATTGCTTTCCCATGGGAATTAGGTTATAGTTACTTTCGGATGAATGCTCCGCGGCTGCCTGGGGAAATGTACCAGGCAGCAGGCCGGACAATTGGGAAAGGATTGTTTGCAGATGAATAAAATCAGGGAAAAATTACAGCGTTTCATGATAGGAAGATATGGTATGGACCAGCTGGGCCAGTTTATAATGTATGCCGTGCTTGTGCTGGTTTTCCTGAACGTTGTTGTAAGGGTAAGGGTATTGTCCTCGTTCCTGTATATACTGGAGCTGGCAGGTTTTTTCTTCCTGTATTTCCGTATGTTTTCAAAAAATGTGGGTAAACGCTACCAGGAAAACCAGGCGTATCTGCGCCTGCGGTTTTATGTGACGGAATATTTCAGGAAAATCAAATTCCGTTTCACAGAGGGACGGAAATACCGCATTTTTAAGTGCCCTAACTGCGGGCAGAAGGTGCGTATTCCCAGGGGACACGGGAAGGTCAGCGTTCACTGCCCGAAGTGCGGGACGGATTTTATAAAAAAGAGCTGATGAGGAAAGACAGACGAAGAGGCAACCTGAATCCTACGGCTTCTCCGACAGCAGCCGTATAGAGGTTGCATACTCAGAAGGCGTCATCGTGGTAATCTGCTTGAACTGCCAGGAAAAATAATGGATTGAATTGTACCCCAGGCGGTCTGCAATCTGGGTGAAATTAAGCTGGTTGTCGCGTATCATCTGTTTGGCTGTGTCGATTTTCATCATGGAAAAAAATTCTATGACCCCGCAGCCTTTTGTGTCCCGGAACAGCTTTTGCAGCTGGGACCGCCCCACCAGGTTGTCCCGGCAGATTCTGTCTATGGTCATGCGTTCCCCCAGATGTTCCTCCATATAGCGTACGATTCGGTTGCAGGTGTCATTCCCGCTGCTGGCCTCAGCCAGGAAGCGGGAAGAACGTACTGACAGGGAGTAGGAAAAATATCTCCTGTAAAGATGGATAATCAGCTGTTCCAGGTAATGGCTGATGAGCTGGGCCGATCCAAAGGTCAGGGGCTCACTGTTAAAGATAAGCTCCTCCTGGTACGGGTCATCCAGCCTTCCCTCAAACGTGTTTCTGGCTTCCACGATGATATTGGCCAGGAGCTCTTTTTCTGTGTCCTGGACCGACATGAGCTGATCCTCAAACGACTTAATGGCAGGTGAATGGCATTCAAATCCAATGACCACCAGGCTGGGAGAGACCTTTCCGTTGGTCAGCACGTTGTGGAACTCATTGGGCTTGTGAAACAGAATATTTCCCTTCTTCAGGGTCAGACGCCGATCTCCGGCCAACGCATCGATTTCACCGCGGTCCACACATACCAGTTCCCAGAAATCATGGCTCTCTCCGGGAAAGGAGAAGTCGCTCATATACTGGAAATAGTGGACGGAAATGATCCGGTTGATGGTAATGCTGTCTTCCAGAACTACACTTTTATAGGCCATGGAAATCTTCCTCCCTAACTGTCTTTTTCTAACACTGTCTTATCTTCTTGAATTATACCACAGGAATCAATTTCACAGAATACAATCATGCAAATTAAAGGATAGAATGTGCAAATAAAAATCCGTCCTCTGTCTTGTTACAAAAAAAGCTATCCGCTATACTTTACTTAAATGAAAGTAAGAGCCGCGGGCTTATGAAATACAGCCCGGCAGGAAGATATAAGGGAGGATACGGATATGTCTAAAACGAGAGGGAGGGTTACCCTTCCCAGCGAATCCGGTTTTTTGAAGGAGACAAGGGAGCTAATGGAGCGCTGGGGCGCTGATGCCATCCGTGACAGCGACGGGACAAAGCTGGACCGGGATGTGAAATCACTGGATGCAGAGATCTATACCACCTATTTCGTGGCCAGAGGCCACAATGAATTTGCGGTTAAGCACATGGAGGAATGCCAGCAGCTCTATCTTATGTCCCGGCGCTTTACCGCGGTGGGAAACCATCTGGAGATAGACTTTATGGAGGGGTATTTTGACCAGCAGGTGGTTCCTGACTGTTACCATGACCCTAAGAAGTGGTGGGAGGTCATGGATCGCACCACGGGCCAGGCGGTCCCTGCCTCCCAGTGGGAGCTGGCAGGAGCGTTCATGCCCCAAGGATTTGGCGACGGCAGGGAGTTTAAGGGAGTGTTTGACGGTGCCGGGGACACCGCAGGTGCCGGGAACTGCGCATATGCCGGGGACACCGCAGAAACCAACGAATCAGAAGCTCTTACCTCCCCCATGCGGGTGGTGCTGGAGCACGCTTTGCCCTTCCACGAATACACGGTATCCTTCCTGGTATACGCGGTATGGGATCCTACCCAGATGTACAATCACATAACCAATAACTGGGGGGGATAAACCCCATGAGATTCCCTTTGACGTGCGCCAGGAGGCCTCGGGCCTGTTTGCAAGGGAGTACCTGGTACAGTGGTTAAAGGATAATCCGGATACGGATGTTGTACGGTTCACCACGTTTTTCTACCATTTTACGCTGGTATTCGGAAGTAACGCAAAGGAGAAATTTGTGGACTGGTTCGGATACGGGGCAACGGTCAGCGTCAGGGCTCTGGAGGAATTCCAGGCGGAATACGGCTATGCCCTCAGACCTGAGGATATTGTGGACAATGGGTACTATAATTCCTCCTTCCGGGTTCCCACCAGACATTACAGGGATTACATGGACTTTATTCAGCGGTTTGTGGCGGGCAAAGCCAGGGAGCTGGTGGAGCTGGTCCATGAGGCGGGGCGTAAGGCCATGATGTTTTTGGGCGACAACTGGATTGGAACCGAGCCTTACGGCCCTTATTTCCCGGAAATCAGCCTGGATGCCGTGGTGGGCAGCGTGGGAGGCGGGGCAACGCTGCGCCTTATATCGGATATTCCGGGGGTGAGCTATACGGAAGGCCGTTTCCTTCCCTACTTTTTCCCGGATACATTTTATGAGGGAAATGATCCTGTGCCTGAGGCGGTGGAGAACTGGATTTGCGCCCGAAGGGCTCTGATGCGCAAACCGGTTGACCGCATCGGATACGGGGGGATATCTGAGCCTGGCCTATAAATTTCCGGGCTTTGTGGATTACATTGAACAGGTTACGGAGGAATTCAGGGAAATCTACAGCAATATAGGAGGAAGCAGGCCGTTTTGCGGGTTGAAGGCAGCCGTGTTAAACTGCTGGGGAAAGCTGCGCTCCTGGCAGCCCTACATGGTGGCCCATGCCCTGTGGTACAAGCAGACCTACACCTATTTCGGCATTCTGGAGGCGCTGAGCGGGGCGGGCGTGGATGTGACATTTATGAGCTTTGACGATATACGCAGTTCAGGCATACCGGAGGACGTGGATGTGATCATCAACGCAGGGGACGCGGGTACGGCCTGGTCCGGCGGGGATGAGTGGCTGGATGAGCGGATTCTCACGGCGGTGAGGCGGTTTGTCTGGGAAGGCGGCGGCTTTGTGGGAGTGGGCGAGCCCAGCGCCGCTGAGAGGGGCGGACGGTATTTCCAGCTGGCAGATGTGCTGGGGGTGGATAAGGAGCAGGGATTTACCCTGTCCACAGATAAGTATCATACAAAACAGGCAGACAGCCACTTCATTACACAGGACGTTTTGAGGGATGAGTCAGGAAGGCTGGTTCTGGATTTCGGGGAAGGGATGAAGAACATATATGCGTTGGGAGCGGACACGGAGATAGGGGAGTATTCAGACCATGAGGTCCATCTCAGCGCCCATCCATACGGAAGAGGACGGGGAGTGTACCTTGCGGGCCTTCCCCACAGCCATGAGAACACCAGGCTTCTCATCAGGAGTATGTACTATGCAGCCTCCAAAGAAAAGGAAATGAAGATATGGTTTTCAGACAATCTGTACTGTGAGGTCCACGGATACCCTGAGGCGGGAAAATACGCGGTGGTCAACAATACCAGCCGGGCCCAGTCAACCGTGGTCTATGACGGGGACGGACGCGGGGTATCCATGGATCTGGGGCCATGTGAGATAAGATGGTTTGACCTATAAGGCGGCTGATGTGTAAGGGACTGTATGGGGAACGTTCCAAATAAATATGCAAAATAACCCACAAGAATCCTTGGCAAGAACCATATTTGTGTATTATAGATAGAAAAAACTTTTTGTGCAAATAAATAAATTTATAGTGCAAAGAACTTTATGTGCATATTTACTATAATTGGATTATCGGTAGTGAATGTGAATCGGCAAAAACACAATAAGATTCAAGGAGGATGTATTTTATGAAAAACAGAAAATGGATAGCATTGGCACTGGCGGCAGCCATGGTTGGTTCCCTGACAGCTTGCGGCGGCGGGTCCGGCACCACGGAGACCACGGCAGCACCAGCTGACACCATTGCGGCGGCAGCGGCAGATACCACGGCAGCGGATGCCCAGGCACCGGCCGGAGATGGAACAGGTCTGGTATACTGGTCCATGTGGGAGTCCACAGAGCCCCAGGGCCAGGTAATCAAGGAAGCAGTTGACAAGTTTTCGGCAGACACAGGAGTGGCCGTGGACGTACAGTTCAAGGGACGTACCGGAATCCGTGAGGGATTACAGCCGGCTCTGGATGCGGGAACCAACATTGACCTGTTTGACGAGGATATTGACCGTGTGAATACCACATGGGGCGCCTACCTGATGGATCTGGAGGAACTGGTTAAAGCATCTGATTATGACGCAACTGCCAATGCAAGCCTGATGGAAGCCTGCCGCGAGGTGGGAGGAGGAACCCTTAAGTCCATTCCTTACCAGCCCAATGTATTTGCATTTTTCTACAATAAGGCAATCTTTGAGGAAGCAGGCGTCACCGCTGTTCCCGCCACCTGGACAGAACTGGATGCGGCATGCCAGAAAATCAAAGACGCGGGCTACACGCCTATTACATGTGACGACGCATACATACTTTGTCTCTTCGGATACCATATGTCCAGACTCAACGGCTATGACAAGACATCGGATATTGTAAAGAACAATAAGTGGGATGATCCGTCTGTGATGGAGACAGCCAAGGCTTACGCGGATTTTGCCCAGAAGGGATATTTCTCAGAGAATATAGCATCCAACGTATTCCCGGCAGGACAGAACCAGGAGCTGGCAATGGGAACAGCAGCCATGTACCTCAATGGTTCCTGGCTTCCAAACGAAGTAAAGAACATGGCAGGCGACGACTTCCAGTGGGGATGCTTCAGCTACCCGGCAGTGGAAGGCGGAACAGACGGTACGGAAGCGGCAAACTACGGCGGACAGGTGCTGGCTATCAACAAGAATTCACAGAATGCAGAGGATGCATTTAAGCTGATTACCTATATTACCAAGGGCGAGTTTGACAAAAAGCTCTCTGAGGAATCCCTGGGAATCCCGTCCGACACCACCAACTCAGAGTGGCCTGCACAGCTTGCAGACGTGAAGCCTGTCATGGAAAGCTTAAAGACACGTTATCCGTGGGCTGCCGGAGCAGAGGACAATGTGGATATGATGCCAATCATCAAAGAGAACATGACCAAGCTTTGCAGCGGAGCCATTACAGCAGATGAATTTGTATCCAACCTTCAGGCGGCAGGAAAGTAATTAGATTCATACATACAGCACATTTTGCACGGAATATGCAACAGTGAGGTGGCATCGTATAACGCTGCCACCTCTTTTTGGACTCCGGAGCGTATCCGGAACAGGTTTATGTTAGGAGGAACCGGCGTGAAAAAAAATAAGGGAATGATAATTGTGTTCATGACACCGGCGGTGGTGATGTTCGTCCTGGTATTCCTTTATCCCATTATCAGGACTATCCTCATGAGCTTTTTTAAAATTGAGGGAATCACGGACCCCATGTCAAAATGGACCTTCAGCGGTATTGATAACTATGTGAAGCTGGCGAATACCACCTTGTTCCGCATCTCCATGTGGAACCTGGCCCGGATATGGTTTATCGGCGGTATCATCGTCATGTCCCTGGCTCTGCTGTTTGCTGTAATCATTACCAGCAGCATCCGCTTCAAAAGCTTTTTCAGGGCAATGATTTATCTGCCTAACATCGTCAGTGCGGTGGCCCTGGCCACCATGTGGCTCCAGTATGTCTACAGCCCCAAGTACGGACTGATTAAAAATTTCTTCCAGGCCTTGGGCCTGGACTCCCTGGCAAAGATACAGTGGCTGGACAACGACCACAAATTCATGGCTCTGCTCCTGGCCTACTGTTTCGGCATGGTGGGTTATCACATGCTGATATTTGCCAGCGGCATCGAGCGCATCAGCGATGATTATTTTGAGGCAGCCACTCTGGACGGGGCAAATAAGTTCAACCAGTTCCGCTATATAACACTTCCCCTGTTAAAAGGAGTGTTCAGAACCAATGTCACCATGTGGAGCGTTACCAGCGTCGGATTTTTCGTATGGTCCCAGCTGTTCTCCACGGTCACGGCGGATACCCAGACCATTACCCCCATGGTTTATCTGTACATGCAGATATTCGGGGCGGGCAACAGCGTGACGGAGCGAAATTCCGGGGTTGGAGCAGCGGTCGGTGTAATGCTGAGCGTATGCGTGGTCATTGTATTCTGGCTCTGCAACCATCTGCTTCAGGATAAAGACCTGGAATTCTAGGAAAGGGGGAAAACATATGTCGGGATTATTTCAGAAAAAAGAGAAATTGCACAGGGAACCGGTGCGCTGGAAGAAGGAACTGAAGCTGGCCCCCGGATACCTGATTCTTACCCTGTGGATTCTGTTTACCCTGGCCCTGCTGGGCTGGGTCCTGATGGCCAGCTTTTCCACCACCAAGGAGATATTCAGCAATAAGCTGCTGGAGAGCGGATTCCACATGGAAAACTATGTGAAGGCATGGGTCAATTCCAATGTCTCCACCATTTTCTTCAATTCCCTGTTTTACGCGGCGGTATCCTGTACCCTGCTGATACTGATTTGCGCGCCAGCAGCCTATGCGCTGTCACGTTTTGACTTTGTGTGCAATAAACTAATACAGTCATCCCTGGTGGCTTCCATGGGAGTGCCGGTAGTCATGATTGTGCTTCCGCTGTTTGCCGTGGTGGCAGGCCTCAACATCCTCAACAATGTGTCGGCCAACCGGGCTACTCTGATATTCCTGTATATCGGAATCAATGTACCCTACACCACCATTTTCCTGACCACCTTTTTTGCCAATCTGTCCAGGGCGTTTGAAGAAGCGGCTGCCATTGACGGCTGCCCGCCTGTAAAGACCTTCTGGCTGATTATGCTTCCCATGGCCCAGCCGGGAATTGTGACCGTTACAATTTTCAACTTCATCAATATCTGGAACGAGTATTTCATCTCCCTGATATTCGGAAATTCCGATAAGGTACGGCCGGTGGCAGTGGGATTGTATTCCATGATAAACTCCATGAAATATATGGGTGACTGGGCCGGTATGTTCTCTGCTGTTGTCATTGTATTCCTGCCAACCTTCATCCTGTATATCTTCCTGTCAGAGAAGATTATAGCGGGTGTAACCGGAGGCGGCGTGAAGGGATAAGGTGAAACGGGAGGCGCGAAGGAATTGAGAAGCGCGAAGGAATAAGGATATATCATGTGAGGAGGAAGGACATCATGTCTCAGAAACCAGTATTAGTGATTATGGCGGCGGGTATGGGAAGCCGTTACGGAGGATTAAAGCAGATTGACCCCGTGGATCCCTATGGGAATATCATCATTGATTTTTCCATATTTGATGCCAGGGAGGCGGGATTTGAAAAGGTCATATTCATTATCAAGAAGGCCATTGAGAATGATTTTAAGATTCATATTGGAAACCGGATTAGTAAATATATGGATGTGGCCTATGTTTACCAGGAGCTGGATGAGATTCCTGAGGGATACCAGGTGCCGGAGGGCAGGGTGAAGCCGTGGGGGACCGGCCATGCAGTGCTTTGCTGCAAGGATTTGATTGACGGGCCGTTTGCGGTCATAAACGCAGATGATTATTATGGAAAAGAAGCGTTTCACATGATTTATGACCAGCTGTCCTCTGTTGGGGACACGGACAGATACCAGTATACCATGGTGGGCTACAAGCTGTATAATACACTGACAGACAATGGATATGTGGCAAGAGGCGTGTGCCGGACAGATGCAGACAGCCGTCTGGTGGATATCCATGAACGGACCAGGATTGAAAAGCATGGGAGCCAGGCGGAATATACGGAGGATGACGGCGCCACATGGACAGAACTTCCCGAGTCTACCATTGTTTCCATGAACATGTGGGGATTTACAGAGAGTATTCTGGGCGAGCTGGAGAACCGGTTCGGGGCCTTCCTGGATAAAAACCTTCCTGTAAATCCCATGAAGTGTGAATATTTCCTGCCCTTTGTGGTGGATGAACTTCTCAAGGCAGATCTGGCTGAGGTGACTGTGCTGAAGAGTGTGGACCGCTGGTATGGAGTTACTTATAAAGAGGATAAGGAGACCGTGGTAAAGGCCATTAAGGACCTTAAGGATAAGGGACTATACCCGGAGAAACTTTGGGAGGGACATGTGAAATGAGTGCAGAAATGGATAAACATATACTCAGGGAGGCAGCCGCGGCTTTTGCCACGGATGGGGCGGCAGTGAGCTGCGAGCGCTATGGAAGCGGCCACATCAATGACACCTTCCGTCTTATATGTGAGAACCGTCCTTATATTCTTCAGAGGATGAATACGGATATCTTCCAGGACCCGGTGTCTCTCATGCGCAATATTGAGGGGGTCACCACCTTCCTGAGGCAGGAGGTCATAAAAAACAGCGGGGATCCGGACCGGGAGACCCTGAACCTCATAAAGACCCTGGAGGGAGCTCCCTTCTATGTGGACAGTCAGGGAAATTACTGGAGGATGTACTTATTTATTGAGGGAGCCACCTGCTATAATCTGGTGGAGAAGCCGGAGGATTTTTACCAGAGCGGAAAGGCGTTCGGGCATTTCCAGAGACTTCTGTCCCACTATCCTGCCAGAGAGCTGGCAGAGACCATCCCGGGTTTTCATGACACTCCGGGAAGGTTCAGGGCTTTCAGGAAGGCGGTGGAGGAAGATATCTGCGGCCGGGCGTCAGGGGTTCAAAATGAGATTCAGTTTGTTATGGACCGGGAGCAGGATATGGGGCTGGCCATGGATATGCTGGCTAAGGGCGAGCTTCCGCTGCGGGTAACCCACAATGATACCAAATTAAACAATACCATGATTGATGACAAGACCGGCCAGGCCATCTGCATCATTGACCTGGATACCGTTATGCCGGGACTTTCCATCTTTGATTTCGGGGATTTCATCCGCTTTGGCGCCAATACCGCCCAGGAGGATGAAACGGATTTAAGCAAGGTGTCCCTGTCCATACCTCTCTTTGAAATCTATACCAGAGGATTCCTGGAGGGGTGCGCGGGAAGCCTTACCAAAGCAGAGGTTAAAATGCTTCCTCAGGGCGCCAGGCTCATGACTCTGGAATGCGGAATCCGGTTCCTTACGGATTATCTGTCCGGCGACACTTACTTTAAGATTGCCAGGGAGAAGCATAATCTGGATCGCTGCCGTACCCAGTTCGGACTGGTGGCGGATATGGAAAAGAAGTGGGGAGAGATGGAACGTATTGTGGAGGCTGTCTGTAAGGGCTGAGACAGGAATAAGACTAAAGTAAAATTGGGATAAAATAAGGTGAAAGGCGTCTGCCCCAGGGGCAGGCGTCTTTTTTTGCGGGCTGCGGCTTTACATACATTTTACAGAAACTATACCATATCATGATTTCTCCGGACGTAAATCTTATGTATACTCCAAACTGTAGAAGAGATAAGAAAAAACATGACAATAAACGAAATGATTCAGGAGGAAACGTATTATGAGAATGAATGGAAAGAAATTAACAGCACTGTTAGGCACAGCAGTTCTGGCCATGGGTATCCTGGCAGGATGCGGCAGCAGCGCCGCAGAGACAACCGCAGCAGGGACAGCCGCTCCGGCAACCACCGCAGAGACAGCCGCAGAGGCTTCCACTACGGCGGGAGAGGAAAAAGACCAGGCTGCCACAGAGGCAGAAAATGCTCCGTCTGCTGATTTAAGCGGCTCCATCAGCATGGTGGGCTCCACCTCCATGGAGAAGTTTGCCAATGCCCTCAGCGAGTCCTTTATGGAGAAATATCCAAATGTGACGGTGACGGCAGAATTCGTTGGATCCGGCGCTGGTGTCGAGGCTGTCAGCAATGGAACAGCTGATATTGGCAATTCATCCAGAAACTTAAAGGATGAGGAGAAGGCCAATGGCGTGGCTGAGAACATTGTTGCCATTGACGGAATCGCAGTGGTGGTTGACGGGGCCAATGGGGTGGAGGACCTGACCAAACAGCAGCTGTCTGACATCTACGAAGGAAAAATCACCAACTGGAAGGATGCAGGCGGAAATGACGCTCCCATCGTAGTGGTTGGACGTGAATCCGGATCCGGAACCAGAAGCGCATTTGAGGAACTGTTAAAGCTGGAGGACGTGTGCAAGTACAGCAATGAGCTGGACAGCACCGGCGCAGTGATGGCAAAGGTGGCTTCCACGCCGGGCACCATTGGCTATGTTTCCCTGGATGTACTGGACGACACGGTAAAGGCTGTAAAACTGGAAGGCGCTGAGCCTACAGAGGAAAACATCAAGGCTGGATCCTACTTCTTAAGCCGTCCGTTTGTAATGGCTACCAAGGGAGAAATAAGTGAACAGAATGACCTGGTAAAAGCCCTCTTCGACTATATTTACTCAGATGAAGGCGCAGAGATTGTGAAGTCCGTAGGACTGATTGCTGTTGACAAATAATCGGAATAGAGAAAGGAGACTTCCTGCATGAGAGCGGAGACATTTTCCATACGATCCAGCCATGGCAGCAAGTCCACCGTCGAAAAAGCTGCACAGGGCATCTTTACTGCCTGCGGCTTTTTCGCCGTATTGGCTGTTGCATCCATCACACTGTACATGCTTATCAGCGGTACGCCCGCGCTGTTTAAAGTGGGGCTGCTGGAAATCCTGTTTGGGACCGTGTGGCAGCCGGCAGCCGCATCCCCCAGCTTCGGTATACTGTTTGTCATCCTGACCTCCATAGTGGGAACCTTTCTGGCCATCCTGATAGGAGTTCCCATCGGCGTCATGACAGCCATATTCCTGGCAGAGGTAGCCCCCAAACGGCTGAGCGACATGGTCCGCCCGGCGGTAGAGCTTCTGGCAGGAATCCCCTCTGTCATATACGGTCTGCTGGGAATTCTGATTCTTAATCCTTTGATGTACAAACTGGAGCTGGTGCTGTTTAAAGGGTCTGAAACACATCAGTTTACCGGCGGAGCCAATCTGATATCAGCCGTGCTGGTACTGGCCCTGATGATTCTCCCCACGGTCATCAGTATCAGCGAATCTGCCCTGAGATCCGTACCGGCCCATTTAAAGAGCGCATCCCTGGCTTTGGGCGCCACAAAGATACAGACCATATTCCAGGTAATTGTGCCTGCGGCCAAATCCGGCATTATAACGGCTGTTGTGCTGGGAACGGGCAGGGCTATCGGTGAGGCCATGGCCATCAGTCTTGTGTCGGGAAGCTCCGTAAATCTGCCCCTTCCCTTTAACTCCGTGCGCTTCCTCACAACAGCCATTGTATCGGAGATGGGGTATGCCGCGGGACTTCACAGACAGGTGCTTTTCACCATTGGCCTGGTACTGTTTGCATTTATCATGATTATCAACATAAGCCTTACCAGGATTTTAAAGAAGGGAGGAAACAGGAATGACAAATGATATTGCGGTCCGGGTTCATAAGGACTCCGTCGTACAGGGCAGCATATACGGCAGGCGGGTACGCGGCCTGGATGTATTCCTTACAGTCATCATATATGCCTGTGCAGGCTTCTCCATCCTTCTTCTGGCAGGCATCATGGGGTATGTATTTGTGCGGGGAATCCCGCATGTCACATGGGCGTTTTTAAGTACTGCCTCAAGCGCGACAAAGGGAACCTTTGGAATACTGGGAAATATCATAAACACACTGTACATTGTAATTATTACCCTGCTCATCGCCACGCTCCTGGGCATTGGCTCTGCCGTATATCTGAATGAGTACGCAAAGCCGGGAAAGGTGGTGCGGATGATTGAGTTTACCACGGAAACCCTGTCAGGCATACCGTCCATTATATTCGGCCTGTTTGGAATGGTGTTTTTTGGAAATGCTCTGGGACTGGGATACTCCATTCTTACGGGAGCCCTGACCCTGACCATTATGATTCTGCCTCTTATAACCAGAACCACCCAGGAAGCGCTTAAGACCGTACCGGACAGCTACCGCCATGGAGCCCTTGGGATCGGAGCCACAAAATGGTATATGATACGGACTATCCTGCTTCCCAGCGCCATGCCGGGAATCCTTACAGGCGTAATCCTGACTATCGGAAGAATTGTGGGAGAGTCAGCCGCCCTGCTATTTACGGCGGGAAGCGGTTATTATCTGCCGAAGAATCTGTTTTCCAAGATATTTGAATCAGGAGGAACGCTCACCATACAGCTTTATCTGTTTATACAGAAGGCAAAATATAATGAGGCTTTCGGCGTGGCTGTGGTCCTTTTAGTCATTGTACTGGGAATCAACGGTCTGGCAAAATACATGTCCCGCCGGTTCAATGTGGAAGCCGGAGCATAGAGCTGCGGTGGACCATTTCAATTAGCAAAGGAGAATAAGCGTGGAAAGCAAAACAAAGATTTCAACCCGGAATCTGAACCTGTACTACGGGGAGAATCATGCCCTTAAAAACATAAACCTTGATTTATTTGAACATAAGATTACTGCCTTCATAGGACCGTCAGGCTGCGGAAAGTCCACTTACCTGAAGACGCTGAACCGCATGAATGACCTGGTTCCGGGCGTTAAGATAGATGGGACCGTTCTTCTGGATGATGAGGATATTTATGATTCCCAGGTGGATACCACCCTGCTGAGAAAGAAAATAGGCATGGTATTCCAGCAGCCCAATCCGTTTCCCATGAGTATCTATGACAACATTGCCTATGGACCCAGAATCCACGGCATTAAGAATAAGGCCCAGCTGGATGAGATTGTGGAGAACAGCCTTAAAGGGGCGGCCCTGTGGGATGAGGTCTCTGACCGTCTGAAGAAATCAGCTCTGGGACTGTCCGGCGGGCAGCAGCAGCGTCTCTGTATCGCCAGGGCTCTGGCTGTGGAACCGGAAGTACTTTTGATGGATGAGCCCACATCTGCCCTGGATCCCATATCCACTCTGAAGATTGAGGATCTGATGGATGATCTTAAGAGCAAATATACGGTGGCCATTGTGACCCATAACATGCAGCAGGCCACACGTATAGCGGACCACACCGCGTTTTTCCTGGTGGAAGAGGTAGTGGAGTATGTGGCTACGGACGAACTTTTCACCATGCCGAAGGATAAAAGGACAGAAGACTATATTACAGGCCGTTTCGGATGATGGCAGAAGGAAGGTGTCAGATTGAGCGTCAGGGTTACGTACGAACATGAGTTAGAAGCATTAAAGCAGGATTTAAAGGAAATGGCCCATATGGTGGAGAGCGCCATTGAGCAGACCTTCACAGCATTTGAGGACCAGGATTATATGATGGCTGAGGATGTGATTAAGGGCGACAGGACCGTCAATGATATGGAGCGCGCCATCGAGTCCAGATGTCTGTCCCTGATACTGCGCCAGCAGCCGGTTGCCAGCGACCTGCGCCAGGTATCCACTGCCCTTAAGGTGGTGACGGACCTGGAGAGGATAGGGGACCATGCATCGGATATTGCTGAGCTGATTCTGAGGATAAAAAGCGAGCATGCATACCATATTGTCAAGCATCTTCCGGTTATGGCCGCGTCCGCCAACGGAATGGTTCACGACGCCATAGAAGCATTTATCAACCAGGATTTGGACGCTGCCATGGAAATCATTGAACGGGATGACGAGGTGGATACGCTGTTCAACCAGGTAAAGGATGACGTGATTCATCTGCTCCAGTCCTCGCCGGACCAGGCGGACCAGGGAATTGATTTGCTGATGGTGGCAAAGTACCTGGAGCGGATAGGAGACCACGCTGTAAATGTGTGTGAGTGGACCCAGTTTTCTAAGACCGGGGCGCTTAAGAATGTTAGAATTATGTAGATGATTCAGTGGGTTTATATTGTGTATGTATGGAGCAGCACCTGTATGCGGGATTACAGGTGCTGTCAGAGTGCCGACAAAGTCGCCACTCTGTGAAAATCATGGCTGTGCCATGATTTTCAATCCCGTAAAGATGAAATGCCGATTTCCTCGCACAAGGGCTATCAGCCCCTGGAAATCGGCATTTCTACACTACGGCGGAAGTGAATTCCGCCTGCGTGATTCCAGTTCGAGGGCTCTGCCCTCGAGCACCTGATGTACAACATTTAGTACAATGTTTAGTTTGTCTAGAGTCTGACAGCACCTGTATGCGGGATTACAGGTGCTGTTTTTTGCTTTGAAAATATATGCGTTATAGGAATGGGCAGGCAGGTATGGGAGCAAAGGAGGGCATGGAAGAATAGGTTGTATCATTTGCTAAAATGTGCTACTATAATCCTTACAGACAGCCGTTCTGGCCGTCTAATATTCAATGTGTTTCTGAGATATCCAATCATTTCAGATTTATCCCCTGACAGAGCAAAAATAGTATGGAGGAAGTGCCTATGGCAGAAAAAGATTTACATGTTAAGAAAATGCTGGAGGACAAGGCGTGTTTTGCGGATTTGTTCAATGGTGTGCTGTTTCATGGAAAACAGATCATAAAGCCGGAGCTGTTGGAACAAATGACCGTGGAGTCCGGTGTCCTCACAACAGATAAGCAGGGAATGAAAAGGGTGGTACAAAGACAGCGTGATGTTAAGATGAAGGCATCCCTTTCCGGCGGTGTCTGTTTTTCAGTTATACTTTGTGAGGAAGGGCAGTCGGATATACACTATGCCATGCCGGTGCGCAACATGCTGTACGATGCCCTTGATTATGCGGAGCAGATTGAGGAAACGGACAGGGAGAGGAAGGCAAGGGGAGAAAAACTTACCGGCCCGGAATATTTCTCCGGCCTGGACAGAGGAGAGTGTCTGATGCCGGTCATTACGCTTGTGTGGTATTGGGGCAGAAAGCAGTGGGATGGTCCTTTAGAGCTTCACCAGATGCTGGGATTTGACAACTGTCCGGAGGAGGCCGGTGCCATACGGGACTTTATACCCAATTATAAGATTAATCTGATTAACCCCCAGAACATGGAGGACATGAGCGTATTCCGCACATGTTTACAGCAGATTTTCAGTATGGTAAAATATAATTCAGATAAGACGCTGTTGTACCAATATGTGAAGGAAAACCGGGAGCAGCTGGGCAGTTTGACCGGAAATGAGATGAATGCCCTTCTGGCGCTTTTGGGAGAGCAGAAAAGACTGGCGGCCATAATGAAAAATCAAGGAGAGAAGGAGGGGATGGATGTGTGCAGGGCAATTGATGAGTTGATTGAGGACGGAAAAAGAGAAGGCGAAATGAAAGGCGAGATTAAAGGTGAGGAGCGGGTCAGCAAACTGAACCTGCTACTCATGGCTGAGAAACGGTATGATGATCTGGAAAGGGCCTCGAAGGATAAGGAGTACCGCAGGCAGCTTTTTGATACGTTTGGAATATAAGTTA
>JAJQEA010000163.1:0-29459 GCA_021201905.1 Clostridia bacterium | reverse complement strand
TCGAAGGATAAGGAGTACCGCAGGCAGCTTTTTGATACGTTTGGAATATAAGTTATAAACGGAAGATAGGATGAATGCCGCAGAATGAGGTGAATGCGCTTCTGGCGCTGCTGGGAGAGCAGAAAAGGCTGATGGCCATAATGAAAAATCAAGGAGAGAAGAAGGGGATGGATGTGTGCAGAGCAATTGATGAGTTGATTGAGGACGGAAGAAGAGAAGGCGAAATCAAAGGCGAGATTAAAGGCCAAATAAAAGGTGAAGAGCGGTTCGCTAAACTTAACCTGCTGCTCATGGCTGAGAAACGGTATGATGATCTGGAAAGGGCCTCAAAGGATAGGGATTACCGCAGGCAGCTTTTTGATACGTTTGGAATATAAGTTAAAAACTTAAGACAGGATGAATGCCGCAGAATGGTGCTGTGAATCCAGCATTGTTCTGCGGCATTTATGTTTTTTATTTGAAAAAATTCCTGTGGATAATCAAATGACGACATTGAAATGAAAATAAATGAAAAAAAGTGGAATAATGAGAAGGGCCATGTCGAGCGTGTTTTCATTTTATAATCATAAAATTAGTTAAAACTACCGTGACAATCATAAAAACCACTTTGGGAAAATAAAAAATGCAGAATATAGCTGGACATAAATGAAAAAATATAGAAACTTATGCCAAAAAATCAAATAAAATATTTTGAAAAGTATTGACATAATTTGAAACAAATGTTATTATGATGCTACAAGGAGGTAGCAATCATATGAAGTACGCCACACGGATTAACTCGTTTTTGAGATTTGACAGCAACCTGCTGAATGCATTCCAGTCCATAGGAGCCATTGAGGGAGTGGATTATGTGGATTTGAATTATCCGGAACATTTTGCTGATTATGATATAGAAGTGATTAAGGCAAAGATGGAGGAATGCGGACTTAGGTGTAATGCCATTAACCTAAGGTTCAGGGACAAGTACATAGGAGGAGAGTTTGGAAACCATGAGCCTGCCATATCACAGGACGCCATAGCATTATGCAGGGAAGCGGCGGATGCGTGCAGGAGACTGGGAGGAAACCAGATGATTGTATGGTTGGGATTTGACGGTTTTGATTATTCCTTCCAGATTGATTATGTAAGCTACTGGAACCGGATTGTGAAGGCGTTCCGGGATGTGTGCGACTATTCCAAGGTTCCTGTGAGCATTGAGTACAAGCCTTATGAGGAGAGGGTCCATGCATTTATTGACAGCTTTGGAACCGCGGTTTCCATTCTCCACGACGTGGACAGGGAAAACCTGGGAGTCACCCTGGATTTCTGCCACATGCTGATGAAAAAGGAGAATCCGGCCTTTGCGGCGGCCTGGCTGCTGGAACGGGGAAAACTCTATAATATACATCTCAACGACGGAGAGGGTTCCACGGATGACGGCCTTATGGTGGGAACCGTGAATTTCTGGAAGACGGTGGAGGTCATGTACTACCTTAAGAAATACGACTTCCAGGGTGTGATATATTTTGACACATTTCCAAAAAAAGGGAGAAGGCGGTGGAGGAATGCGAGGCAAACATAAGGATGTGCCGCAGGATTGAACAGCTCATTGACACCTACGAGCTCTGCCGGATAGAGAAGGTGGTGGAACAAAACGATACAGTAGCTGTAAGCAACATGATGGTTGCTTTACTATAAACAAAACTATTTTAATGTAAAAAGGAGAAGAGAAGATGAAAAAGAGAGGTTTGGTTTTATCTATGACAGCAATTGCCATGGCGGCGGGGCTCATGGCAGGATGTACCAATAAGCAGGCGGCTGCCACAGCGCAGACAGAGGCGGCAGCGGATACCTTTAATCCGGACAAGGAGGCAGGGGTCAGCATCGAGGAATTGAGAGAGAAGCTGGGGGATGTTCCGAAGCTGGAAGGCGAAGTTAAATTGGGAGCAGTGGCAAAATCCTTTGATAATGAGTACTGGAGAACCCTGAGAGAAGGGTACGGCGAGTACCAGACCAAGGCAGCCGCCTCCGGCTACAATATCACCATAGACGTGACCTCGGCCCAGGGCGAGAACGACGAGCAGGGACAGCTTTCCATTGTAAAGGATATGATTAATAAGAAGTACACAGGACTTCTCCTTTCTCCTATATCCGACGGAAACCTGACGCCGGGCGTGGAGGACGCCAAGAAGGCGGGAATCCCGGTTATCAATGTGAACGACGGCCTCATTGCCAATGCGGATTCCTTTGTGGGACCCAAGGCGGATCAGAACGGAGAGCTGGCAGCAGAGTGGATTGCTGAGAAGCTGGGCGGCAAGGGAAAGGTGGCCATTGTCATCGGTATGCCTAAGGCGTTTGCCGCAAGGCAGAGGACGGAAGGCTTTGAGAACTGGATGGCAGCCAACGCAAAGGACATTGAGATTGTGGCAAAGCAGAATGCTGACTAGGACCGCCAGAAGTCCAAAGACCTGGCAGACACATGGATTAAACAGTATCCGGACCTGAACGCCATTTTCTGCAACAACGATACCGTGGCTCTGGGCGTGGTGGAGGCTGTGAAGTCCTCCGGCAAGGATATATTGGTGGTTGGCGTTGACGGCATAGGAGAGGCATATGATTCCATCCGCAGGGGCGAGCTGGATGCCACCATTGATTCCTTCCCATTCTATAAGGCTCAGATCGCAGGCGAAGTAATGCTCAGAAGCCTGGGCGGCCAGGAGATCCCCAGGGTGCTGTGGACGCCTCAGGCCCTCATTGATTCTGAAAACGTGGATAAGCCCGCAGAGGAAATCATCGGCTGGACCGACCCTGTATATGCAAAATAGACAAGAGGCAGCAAGGAAACCATCATCAGCCAGAGGGTCAGACCCCTGGCTGATATTTCAAAGAGGGGATAGAATATGGCTACAATGATACATTTTTCTAATATAACGAAGCAGTTCCCCGGCAACAAGGCGCTGGACAGTGTGGATTTTACGGTGGATAAAGGGGAGATACACGCCCTTCTTGGGGAAAACGGCGCAGGTAAATCCACCCTTCTCAATATCCTTCACGGCATCTATCCTGATTACGATGGAAGCGTGGAGATTGACGGGAAAAAGGTTGACTTTAAGAATGCCAATGATGCCATTGAATTCGGCATCGCCAAGGTGCATCAGGAGGTAAACCTTGTTACCGAGCTGACGGTGGGGCAGAATATAGCCCTTGGCTACGAGGTGACCAGGGGATTTCTGGTGGACTACGATGCCATGTACAGAAAGACGGATGTCATCCTGGAAAAGCTGGGCTGCAAATTCAGAAGCAGGGACCGCGTGACCTCTCTCAGCACCGGCGAGATGCAGATGATATTGATTGCCAAGGCATTGTTTCACAATGCAAAAATCATTTCCTTTGACGAACCCACATCGGCCCTGACGGACCGTGAAGTGGACCGTTTGCTTAAGATGATTATGGAACTTAAGGACCAGGGAATCACAATACTGTATATCACCCACCGTCTGGACGAGGTGTTTGCCATAGCGGACAGGGCCAGCATTCTGCGCGACGGAAAGTATATCACCACCCTGAACATGAAGGAGACTGCCAAGGAGGAGCTGATACGCCACATGGTAGGACGTGATGTGTCCGCCTATGCCGTCAGGAATAATCCTCTGTGCGCCACCGGCGAGGTGGTGCTGGAGGCCAGGGACCTGTGCAAGAACGGAGTGTTTGAACATATAAGCTTTGAGCTTCACAGGGGTGAGATTCTGTCCTTTGCCGGACTGGTGGGCTCCAAGAGAACGGATGTGATGCGGGCCATATTCGGAGCCGACCCCTATACCAGCGGAGAAGTTTACATAAAAGGAAAAAAGGCGGAGATAAAAAGCCCCAAGGATGCCCTGCAGTACAGTCTGGGGCTGATACCTGAGAACAGAAAGACCCAGGGCTTTGTAAAGAACTTTACCAATGCCAGCAACATGGCGCTGGCCTCCATGAACCGGTTCTGCAGCAAGGGCTTTGTGAATGCCAGGAAGATATATGACAACTGTATGTATTACACAGGGGAAATGAATCTGCATCCCGCGGATCCGGATTACCTGACAGAGAGCCTCAGCGGAGGAAATGCCCAGAAAGTCATCATCGCCAAGTGGATGACCACGGACGCCGATATCATTATATTTGATGAACCCACAAAGGGAATCGACGTGGGCGCCAAGGCGGAGATATACCGCCTGATGGAGGACCTGGTGGCAGGAGGAAAGGCCATTATTATGGTGTCCTCGGAGCTGTCGGAGGTCATAGGTATGAGCGACAGGGTTGTGGTCATGAGGGAAGGCAAAATCATGGGCTTTCTGAACCACGATGAACTGAATGAAGAAGTCATAATGAGTTTTGCGATGGGAGGCTGACTATGAAGAATATGATAAAGAAGTTTTCAAGGGAGTTAGAGGTAGTTGCTGCACTGGCTGTAATCATGGTGGTATTTGGCGTCATACAGCCCATTTATTTTTCGCCGTCCAACCTGCTTGATATCCTGGACCAGTCCGTTATCAACGGTCTCCTGGCCATCGGCATGACCCTGGTCATCATCACGGCCGGAATTGACTTGACAGTGGGCTCCACGCTGGCTATTGTAATCGTAAGCGTGGGTAATTTCCTGGTCATGGGACTGAATCCGTTTGCAGCCGTCCTTGCAGGCGCGGCCATCGGCTTTTGCCTGGGGCTTGTGAACGGAATCCTTGTGGCCAAGATGAAATTACAGCCCTTTGTGGCTACCCTGGGTATGATGTCCGTATACAGGGGCGTTGCCTACCTCATAATAGGGGGCTGGCCTGTGCTTAACATTCCCCAGAATTTCAGGGACATTATGGACGGCGATGTAATCGGCACCCTGTCCTCATCCATGATTCTGTTCCTGGTTGTGACAGTGGTTGTCTATATCCTGCTGAAGCACACAAAGTTTGGCACCTATCTGTATTCCATCGGCAGCAATGAGGAAGCCACCCGCCTGTCCGGCGTCAATGTGGATTTCAACAAAATTATGTCTTATGCAATCTGCGGTGTCTGTGTTGCGTTTGCCGGAATGGTCATGCTGGCGAAGCTGGGCACCGGCGAGCCGGCGGCAGGAGCCAGCTATGAGACCAATGCCATTGCCGCTGCGGCCATTGGAGGCACCAGCCTGGCGGGCGGTAAGGGGAGCATCATAGGCACATTCCTGGGAGCCATCCTTCTCCAGGCCCTGAAGGTGGGACTGGTGGTCTGCGGCGTGGATACGTTCTGGCAGTATATTGCCACAGGTCTTATCATAGTATTCGCGGTATATGTGGATGTAATCCAGGGTAAACTGGCAGCCATGAGACTGAATAAGAAGGCAAAGGCGGAATAACCGCATAAGGGGGTCTGGACAGTGAGAGATTGCGAGAGAGATTACATTTGTGTCATCGGCAGCCTTAACTACGATATCATTATGAAGCAGAAGCGCATGCCTCTTCTGGGGGGAAACATACACCGCTGACAGCATAACCTATTCCGGCGGAGGAAAGGGGGCCAATCAGGCCGTACAGTGCGCCAAGCTGGGAATCGACACCATTATGGTGGGGAAGGTGGGAAGGGACGCCTTTGGTGATACCCTGGTGGATAAACTGAAGGACTACGGGGTGGACTGTTCCTGCATAGGCAGGAGCGAAAGCCCCACAGGCGTGGGCGTGGTCCATGCCCTGGAGGACGGGACTGTGTATGCCTCCATCATCACAGGTGCCAATTTTGATATTACGTCCCGGGAGATAGACGGGCTGGACGAGCTGGTCAGAAACAGCAGGATAATCATTCTCCAGCTGGAGATACCCACAGATGTGGTGGAGCATATTATCCGAAAGGCAAAACAGTATCATGTATACACCATACTTAACGCTGCCCCGGCCAAGGAAATAGACAGGGAAGTTCTTAAAATGGCAGATTGCCTGATTGTCAACGAGACGGAGGCATCCTTTTACGCGGGAGCAGACATGAAGGACGCAGACATGGTGAGGGCCCATGCGGACAACCTGAGGCAGCTGACCCACGGAACAGTGATTGTCACCCTGGGCTCCAAGGGCAGTATGCTTCTGGAAAAAGAGGGAGCGGTTCCCATTGCCTCTGTAAAGGTGGAACACGTAACAGAGAGCACAGGGGCAGGGGATTCCTATATAGGCGCATTTGCCTATGGCAAATTCAAGGGCATGACAGACCTCCAGGCATGCAGCTTTGCAGCCAGGGCGGCTTCAGTGACCGTGACCAAGATAGGAGCGCAGGAGGCCATGCCCTGCTTAAGCGAGATAAACGAAAGCCACCTTCCCAATGTCTGAACTTTTACGGAAAATGAAAAAATATGACAGAAAATGCAAGAATCATGGTTGAACTAAGGATGGGCTCTTTGATATAATAAAGCTATTATAGTTCAAAGGGGTAAGCATATGGTTCCTGAGTTGAGAAAAGAAGAGATACTGAAAAGTATCAAAAAGAGGGATATCTCTTATATAAAAGACCTGGCGGCGGAATTAAACATTTCCCTGTCCACTGTGCGCAGGGATGTTACTGCCCTGGAACAGGAAGGCAGTGTCAACGTCATGCGTGGAGGTGCGGTTAAGTATAAGGCAGAGGACTTCGACGAACCTGTGGTAAAGAAAAAACTGATTCACAGCGAGGAGAAGGAGATCATTGCCAGGAAGGCGGCCGCGCTGGTGGAGGACGGAGACTGCGTTTACGTGGATTCAGGCACAACCACGGTGGGGATGCTCAAATATCTCCAGGGAAAACGAATCACCATTGTCTCCAGCAGCACGGAACTGCTGGACAATCTGCCCATCAAGAACGCCAAGTGCATCCTGCTGGGGGGAGAGGTGAGGGATGATTTGGAATCCGTACTGGGAGCCCTGACGGAAAAAATGATATCCGACATGTATTTTGACAAGGCGTTCATTGGCGCCAACGGATATATCCCGGACGGAGGCATCTACACCTATGACGACAGAGAGGCCAGAAAAAAGGTGATTGTAAAAGACCATTCCAAGGCGGTCTATGTGCTGATGGATACATCCAAAAAGAACAAATATGCGTTTTCCAAAGTATTTGAATTGGGAGAGGCGGTTCTGATAACGGAGGAGGATTCATAGGCAAAGATATAAGGAAAAGTAAGCAAACGCAAAAAGGGCCGCATCTGTTTTGAGTGCGGCCTCTCATTACAACAGGTATGCCACCAACCCCGGCATACCATTTTTTATTCATTATGTGATATAAACGATGCAGACACAGCAATACGCAGCGGGTGAGTGAAATGGGGGCGGGGGAGGCGGACGCATCTACAGGAGCGCTGGCATCACTTAGGCCCCGGGAAGCGGCTTTAAGATTCAGGCGTACCCTTGTCTGAGCTCAGTACCTGAATTCCAGGTAATACCTAAGCGCGAGTTGGGTCGCCTGAATCTTGTTTAAAGCCGATTCACGGGGTCTTAGTGATTCCCGCTCCGCAGCCCGCGTCCGACTCACCCGCCCCCATTTCACTCACGGACGGATGCACCTCCCGCCTGCACCATTACATCACACAACCCCTTTATTCCCCAAACACAGCCTTATAATCAGCCTGGAATTTGGCAATGCCCTGGTCGGTCAGAGGATGCTTTGTCATCTGCTCCAGTACCTTGTAAGGAACGGTGGCGATGTCGGCACCGGCCTTGGCGCAGTCGATTACATGAATTGGATTGCGGACGCTGGCGGCAATGATTTCAGTTTCAATGTTGTGCATCTGGAAAATCTCGGTGATGTCGTAAATCAGGTCAATACCCGGCATGGAGATGTCATCCAGACGTCCAAGGAACGGGGATACGTAGGATGCGCCTGCACGTGCGGCCAGGAGAGCCTGTGCGGATGTAAATACCAGGGTAACGTTGGTCTTGATACCTTCTGCGTGAAGCACCTTGACAGCCTTTAAGCCTTCTACTGTCATAGGAATCTTAACTACCATGTTTGGATGGATGGCGGCAATCTCGCGGCCTTCCTTGATCATGCCCTCTGCGTCAACGGTAGTAGCCTTAACCTCGCCGCTGATAGGTCCGTCCACGATGTCGGTGATTTCCTTGATGACTTCGGCAAAGTTCCTTCCCTCTTTTGCGATCAGGGATGGGTTGGTGGTTACGCCGCAGATGACACCCATATCATTGGCTTTCTTGATATCCTCAACATTAGCTGTGTCCACAAAAAATTTCATAGTAAATACCCTCCTAAAATGTGTGGGACAGGCCTACCTGCCCGCTTCCTTTTTATCTCTAAGTGTATTATAGCGCATATACATGCT
Organism: Clostridia bacterium; assembly: GCA_021201905.1. Classification (GTDB taxonomy): domain Bacteria; phylum Bacillota; class Clostridia; order Lachnospirales; family Lachnospiraceae; genus Enterocloster. Next base: position 21,175 of record JAJQEA010000163.1, on the reverse strand, counting down.
GTGTCAAGCAAATTATTGCAAAAATGTGCGTTAATATGCGATTTTTGTTAGAATGCACACAGGAAGGTGCCGGAATACAAATAAAATACCGCAAAAGTAACGCAAAAAATCGCAACAGGTTTCATGGAACCCCAGACCTGCCCTGACTATAAAAAATCCAGTCCCTTGTTCCTATAGTCTACAGCCATCTCCCCGGACACGTCATTGTCCGTGATTAATGTGGTGAAGGCCTCGATGCCGCACACATGGTATCTGGATACGGTATTCAGCTTAATGGGATTCACCAGGGCAATGACCCTGCGGGAGGACTGGATCAGCTGTCTCTTTATGCTGACCTCGTCCGGGTACGGGATGGTCATGCCGTATTCGGGATGGATGGCGTATACGCCCATAAAGCACAGATCCGGGTGGTAGAGAGCTGCCTGGCTGGCAGCGGTTTCGCCCACATTGGTCATGGATTCCTTTAACAGCCGTCCTCCCAGGACGATTACATCCACCTGGTCCTTCATGGAACAGGCGTGGGCAATGGAATAGCTGTTGGTCAGCACGGTGAGCTTAAGGCTGTTGGGGATGTTCTTGGCAAACTGCAGGTTGGTGCTGCTGCCGTCAATGGCCACCAGCTGGTCCTTCTCCAGAAAGTCCAGGGCCTTCAGCACCAGGCGCTGCTTTAATTCCACATCCGTTGTCTCCCGGTCAAAGAAATTGATGACCGGGCGCTCCATGGGAATGGCTCCGCCGAACACGCGCTTGACCTGCCCCTTCTGGTCCAGATCCAGCAAATCCCGGCGGATGGTATCCTCGGATACATTCAGCTCCACGGCCAGCCTGCTGACAACTACCTTGCCGGAGGAGTGGAGCTTGTTTAAGATTAATGCCTGCCGTTCTTCTTTTAACATATCATTCCCTGTCCTTTTCTTTGATCCATTCTTTTGCCAGTTCCATCCAGCCCTGGCAGTGGGGTACGAGGCAGTCGCCCTTGCTGTCGGAGACCTCGTCCGTAGCCAGGGACAGTCCATGGCATCCGCTGGGATAGATGTGCATTTCCAGGCTGACGCCTGCCTTTTTCAGGGCCTGGGCCAGCAGCAGGGAATTTTCCACAGGCACGGACTGGTCGGTCCAGGTGTGCCACAGGAAGGTCCTGGGCATCTGGGGTCCTGCCTGAAGCTCCAGGGAAACCAGTTCCCTGAGCCCGGGGTCGCCGGCCCTGTCTCCCAAAAGCTGTTCAAAGGAGCGCGCGTGTCCCAATTCTCCGGATGTGATAACCGGATAGCACAGAAGCATTCCCGTTGGCTGTATGTCCTCGGGGGCCACGTTCAGTGGGCCATAGAGAAATTCGCGGTTCCACATCATGCCCAGGCAGGCGGCCAGATGGCCTCCCGCGGAGAAGCCACACACAATTATCCGGTCTGTGTCAATATTCCATTCCAGGGCATGGCTTTTCACAAAGGCCACGGATTTGGCCAGCTCCATCAGGGACACGGGAAAGGTTTCCGGGGCAACGCTGTAGTGCAGGGAAAAGACCTGGCATCCCGCCGCCAGAAATTCCATGGCCACGGGCTGGTCTTCCCTGGGAGACACAAAGCCGTAACCGCCTCCCGGACACAGGATGACGGCCGGGCGGAGAAGCTCCGGCCTGTGGGGCAGGGGAGCTAACAGGTAAGCAGTCAGGTCCGCCGGCTCCTGGGATGCCCTGGGATGGCCGCATTCCTGTTCCGTAACCATAATATTAAAATGTTTTATATTCATGTTCCCGCCTTTCCGGAAACAGGGGGGTAAAAAATGTGCAAAAAAGCTGTTTCCAGTATCATTATACTGAAAACAGCTCATGGGTTCAATCACTTTTGCCGCCTGTTTTATGCCGCCTGTTTATGTCATTGTTTATGCCGCTGTTTAAACCGCTGTTTAAACAGCGGCCTTATGACTGGCACCGGAACATGGTCTCAATGTACGCCAGGATAAGGGGGCGATCCCCTTGGCTTCATTTTCAACCACAGGTTCTCTCATATAGTATTCAAAGGTGCCCTCCCGCATGTCCGTGTTGCCCAGCCCGGCAACCAGGCAGATGCCGCCCAGCTGGAGGCTGCCGTCTTTCTCGGAGAGGTAGGTGGTGCATATTCCCTCGAACGCCTTTTAGCCGTGTTTAAAATATTCATCTGGAAGGTAATGGAGGCGTACGCTTTTCATGATAGCATAGGCGAATATGGCGGAGCCGGATTCCTCCAGGTAGTTGGGGGCGATTCCTCCCCGGTTTACCACCTGGTACCACATGCCGGTGGCCTGGTCCTGGTAGGGAAGCATGGCGTCAATCAGTTCCTTATAGATGGCGTTTAACCGCGCCTTCTGGCTGCCCATGGATTCCGGCATGACTTCCATGGTGTCGATAAGCGCCATGGCATACCAGCCCATGGCCCTGAGCCAGAAGTTCTCCGACAGTCCGGTCACCTTATCGCACCAGAACATCTGGCGTGAATCATCGTAGGCATGGTAGTACAGCCCGTTGAGCGGATCCCTCATCCGTTCGTATACCTGGAGGAACTGCTGGTAGGAATCCTCGCAGTTCCTGCAGCCGTTATACTCTGCCTCGTACTGCATATAGAAGGGCTGGGCCATGTAAAGTCCGTCCAGCCATATCTGGTTGGGATAGATTTTCTTATGCCAGAAGTTTCCTGTGGATGTGCGGGGCTGTTCCTTTAACTGGCTGTATACAGTATCCATGGCCTTCCTGTATTTTTCTTTTCCGGTCAGCTTGTAAAGGTCGAACAGTGTCTTGCCGGCATTTACATTATCCAGGTTATACTCCTTGGGATCGTAGGATTCAATGGAGCCGTCCTCCCTTACAAAGCGGCCGGTAAAGGCGTCCGCGAAGTCCAGATACCGGTGGTTCCTGGTTATAAGGTAGAGTTCGATGATGGCCTTAATCATGCAGCCGTCAATATAGTTCCAGGAGGATTTTAAACCCTCCCGGATTTTTTTCAATGTTCCACACGGGGGACTCAGGGGTGCTCTGTTCAATCAGCTGGTCGATGTAACGGTCCAGTATTTTCATAATCTTAACTCTCCTTTATGTTTATATGTACATGTTTATATGTACACTGAGCCTGATGTAAGGCGTCCTTGAAAAATGGAAGTGTAAACGTTTGCAGACAAAATGATAGTGATTTAGCTCAATTTAATCTGGGACAAACCCGGAGATCGCAGTGCATTATGTCTTTGAAATCCTCAAAATCCATTTTTTTAATCCTGAATCTATCTTAACACAAAAAAAGCAGGAAAAGAATTAGATATATTATACAAAAAAATATTGAAAAACTATACGAATCAAACAATTGACATACGTTATAAATAGTGATACTATGGAATTACAAAGAAAAACGATGCATGTTTGCTTAAAATAAACTAAATGTAATTGCTTACAAATAGCAGATATGCATAATTTTTAAAATAATGATGCAAACCTTTGCAAACACCAAAGCAAGGACAAAGAAAAGAAAGAGAGAGAAATGATGAAAAAGAACCTGAAAAAAGCAGTATCCCTGGCCCTGGCATCTGTAATGGCATTATCGCTGACAGCCTGCGGAGACGGCAGCAACAGCGGTACCACTACGGCGGCACAGGCGGAAGGCAAGGAAGCGGAGAGCGGCTCTGAGGACGTGACCATCAAGTTCTGCTGGTGGGGCGGCGACTCCAGACATGAGGCAACAGAGAAGGCAGTGGACGCCTTCATGGCAAAGTATCCTAATATTAAGGTAGAATGCGAGTACGGTGCCTGGACCGGATGGGAAGAGAAGCAGTCCCTTGCCATTCAGGGAGGCAATGCGGCGGATGCCATGCAGATTAACTGGAACTGGATTACATCCTACAGCGGCAATGGAACCAACTTTGCAAATCTGGAGGACTACAGCGATGTCCTGGATCTGACCCAGTTTTCCCAGGAAAGCATGGAACAGTGCAAGGCGGACGGCAAGCTGATGGCGGTGCCGGTGGCCCTGACAGGCCGTCTGTTCTACTGGAATAAGACCACCTTTGATGAGATTGGATGTGAGATTCCCACGGATGAAGCTTCCCTCCTGGAGGCAGGCGCCAAGTTTAAGGCTTACAATGAGGACTATTATCCTCTGGCCATGATGGAATATGACAGGGCCATCTTCCTGGTATACTATCTGGAGAGCGTATACGGCAAGCCATGGGTTGAGAACGGAGAGCTTCAGTACACAGCCCAGGAGATTCAGGCAGGCCTGGACTTCATGACAAAGCTGGAGGAGGCCCATGTGATTCCAACCATCGCTACCCTTCAGGGCGATATGGCTGATTCATTAGATAAGAACGCAAAGGTAATCGACGGCAAATATGCAGGCGTATTTGAGTGGGATTCCGCAGTTTCCAAGGTACAGAAGGCAATCGCGGAGAGCACCACAAAGCCGGGACAGGAGCTGGTTATCGGAGACTTCCTTAAGTTCGGCGATTACGACGGCGGCTTTACCAAGATTTCCATGGCGCTGGCAGTATCCTCAAATTCAGCCCATCCAAAGGAAGCAGCCATGCTGATTAACTACTTGTTAAATGATGATGAGGCAATTGAAATCTGCGGTACTGAGCGCGGCATTCCATGCTCCGCAGAGGGCGTAAAGGTTCTGGAGGAAAAGGGAATCGGTGATAAGCTGGTAATGGAGGCCAACGCAAAGGTTCTGGCCTACTCCAAATTCCCTCTGGACCCCATGTTTGAGCACAATGACCTGAAGGCCAATCCGGACGGTGTATATTACAAGGTGTTTGGAAAGCTGAGCGCAGGCGACATCACCTCCGCCGAAGCAGCGGAAGATCTGATGAAGGGTATTGACGATTGCTATAACTTCTGATTTCCAGATGGGATTTGGGACAGATATTGATTTTGAAATGACAGACAGGGCCGCCGGATATGACCAGGGCGGCCCGTATCAAGGCCTGCCCCGGACAGGGGTGCGCCGGGAAAGGCGCAGCTGATGACGGCAAAAAGGCGGTGGCAGCAGGATGGATGTTAGGGAAGCAGTAAAGCACAGGGAAAATTACGACAGCATTGTTACATATTTTAAGACTTTGAAAACGCCCGGCATGGACCAGATGGTCCTGCTGATAGATACCATAGAGCGGATGTCCCCGGAAATATACGAGCATTACAGGGCGCTCCAGGACATATTCCGCATGAGATTAAAGGAAATGCTGGCAGGAGGGAATCCTGGCCCGCGTGAGCAGCTCAGATACATCATCAAAAAGGGGTGCAGCACAGGTACGCTGCTCAGGGAGAAGTATGAGAGCTATTTAGATTAACAGGTTTGGAGGTAACCGTATGAAAAAAAGAAAGGATTCTGGGCGTTGAATATCGGCCTGCTTTACATTCTGCCATGGCTGGTTGGATTTCTTCTGTTCAAGGTATATCCATTTGCATCTTCGCTGTATTACAGCTTTACCAACTATGATTTGTTCAACGGAATAACAAAGACCGGACTTCTGAACTATGAGAAGATATTTACGGATGAGGATATCATCAGGGCATTTGTGGTGACATTCAAATATGCGATCTTTGATGTGCCCTTAAAGCTGGCCTTTGCCCTCTTTATCGCATATATCCTCAACTTCAAGCTGAAGGGTGTAAACTTTTTCAGGACAGCGTATTATATCCCGTCCATCCTGGGCGGCTCCATCGCCATTGCCATTCTCTGGAGGGCTGTGTTCAATACAGACGGACTGATTAACACGGTAATCACATTCTTCGGTGGTCCCAAGATTAACTGGATGGCCGGCGCCAACAGCGCGTTGTTTGTGATTGTGCTTCTGCGCGTCTGGCAGTTTGGTTCCGCCATGGTTATTTTCCTGGCAGCCTTAAAGGGCGTGTCCGAAGACTTGTATGAGGCTGCCTCCATTGACGGCGCAGGCAAGTGGACCCAGTTCTTTAAGATTACGGTACCCCTTATCACACCGGTTATTTTCTATAACCTGATTACACAGCTCTGCCAGGCATTCCAGGAGTTCAATGCTCCCTTCCTGGTGACAAAGGGCGGGCCAAACGGCGCAACCACCCTGATTTCCATGCTGATTTACAACAACGCGTTCCTGCGCCATAAGATGGGCATGGCCAGCGCACAGGCCTGGATTCTGTTCCTGATTGTTATGACGCTGACCGCGGTGGCGTTTATCAGCCAGAAAAAATGGGTGTATTATTCAGACGAGGAAGGGAGGTAGGGACATATGACAAGAGAGACAAAACGGAAAGTCAGCACGGTAATCTGCTACACCCTGCTGATTCTGGTGGGATTCATCATGGTATACCCTCTAATCTGGATGGTTGGGGCCACCTTTAAGACCAACTCCGAGATATTTACCAGCGCATGGTTCCTGCCCAAGAACCCTGTGTTTGACGGGTACAGCAATGCCTTTAAGAGCTATGGAGGAAAGATATCCCTGGTTACCTCCCTGATTAATACATATAAAATTGTGATTCCCAAGGTGATTTTCACCGTGGTGTCCGCCACCATAGCGGCCTATGGATTCGGACGGTTTGACTTTAAGGGAAAGAAGATCTTCTTTGCGCTGCTGATGTCCACCCTGTTTCTTCCTCAGGTGGTTCTCAATGCGCCCCAGTACATCATGTTTAACAAATGGAAATGGGTCAACACCTATCTTCCCCTGATTGTGCCTTCCCTGTTCGCGGCGGATACGTATTTTGTTTTCATGCTGATTCAGTTTCTCAGGGGAGTGCCAAAGGAGCTGGAGGAAGCAGCCAAGATTGACGGCCGCAACACATTAAAGACACTGTGGTACGTGATTGTTCCCATGCTGAAGCCGTCTCTGGTGTCCTGCGCCCTGTTCCAGTTCATGTGGACCAACAATGATTTCCAGGGGCCGTTGATTTACATTGCGGATATGCAGAAATATACCAACTCCGTATACCTGCGCATGTCCATGGACGGAGACGTGGGCTTCCAGTGGAACCGTATCCTGGCCATGTCCCTGATTTCCATTGTACCATCGCTGATTGTGTTCTTCTGCGCGCAGGATTCGTTTATTGACGGTATTGCGGCAGGCGGCGTTAAGGGTTAAAATATAATAAAGGCCAGGGTCAGCCTGGATGGGAATAGGGGCTCTCCTGGGAGGGTCCCCATTCCCGGTTTAAGATAGCGGCCACAGAGGGTCAGACTGGAAGAGAGGTATAATGCCATGGATTTAAAGGTGATTTATAAAAATGCGCGCTGCGCCGTGCTGGAGATAGAGGACGGAGGCACATATGAAACCAGCCGGATGTACCGCCTTTATCTGAACGGGGAGTTTGTCCGGGAAACAGGAAAAGCCGTCACAAGTATTTATAATCTGAAACCGGATACCGGCTACCAGGTGGAGGCCAGAAGCGGGGACGGCCTTGTGCTTAAGGCATCCTTTACCACGGACCGTGAATTCGTCACATTGGATGTGCGCCATTTCGGGGCAAAGGGGGACGGGATTCAGGATGACACCCTGTTTATCCAGGCTGCCATTATGGCCTGCCCTGAAGAGAGCCGGGTCCTGATTCCCGCCGGAACCTACCGGATTGTCTCTCTGTTCTTAAAGGATAATGTGAGCATTGAGCTGGCTGAGGGGGCGGTGCTGTCCGCCTGTACGGACCGGACACGTTTTCCTGTGTTTCAGGGCATGATCCAGAGCTATGACGAGCAGGGCGAATACAATCTGGGCACATGGGAGGGCAACCCCCTACCCATGTTTACCGGTATCATTACAGGCGTGAACGTGAAGGGAGCCGTTATCTACGGACAGGGAACCATAGACGGGAACGCGGGGACAGATGAGGGGAACTGGTGGCATGATCCCAAGGTGATACACACGGCCTGCCGCCCCAGGATGATTTTCTTAGAGAGATGCCGGCAGGTGACGGTTCAGGGAATCACGGTGAGGAACAGCCCCAGCTGGAACATCCATCCCTATTTTTCCGATCACTTGAGATTCCTGGACCTTAAGGTGCTCAGTCCCAAGGATTCGCCCAACACGGACGGACTGGACCCGGAATCCTGCCGGGATGTGGAGATTGCCGGGGTCTGCTTCTCTGTGGGTGATGACTGCATCGCCGTAAAATTGGGAAAAATCTATATGGGTTCCACCTATAAACGCCCGTCAGAGAACATATCCATCCGAAGATGCTGTATGCAGGACGGCCATGGCTCTGTTACCATCGGAAGCGAGATGGCGGGTGGGATAAAGGACCTGACCGTGAAGGACTGCATGTTCCTGCACACGGACAGGGGACTGCGCATCAAGACGCGCAGGGGCAGGGGCAAGGATGCCGTGGTGGACAAAATTGTCTTTGAGCACATCCGCATGGACCATGTGATGACCCCCTTTGTCATCAACTGTTTTTATTTCTGTGACCCGGACGGACACAGCGAATATGTGGGCACAAAGGAGGCGCTTCCGGTGGATGACAGAACGCCCTGGATTAAGAGTCTGTGCTTTGAGGATATAGAGGCAGAGAACTGCCATGTGGCGGCTGCCTACATGTACGGCCTTCCGGAGCGGCGGATTGGACGGGTGGAGATGGAGCATGTCCGCGTCACCTATGCGGCGTCTGCCCGGGAAGGGCAGCCCGCCATGATGGATGGCTGTGATTCCCATATATGCCGCATGGGAATCTACGCCAACCAGATTGAGGAGCTGGTTCTCAAGGATGTGAAGGTGGAGGGACAGGACGGTCCGGCCGTCATCACGGAAAATATCGGCCGTGTCCGCGGAAGCATTTGACAGAAGCCGGAAAACGAGTTAGATTGTATTCGTACGCCTGAATGGAAATGATATGCAAACGCTTATGGGGGATTGCAAAGAGGGGGATATTATGGCAGTGACGATAAAGGATATCGCCAAAAGGGCAGGGGTTTCCTATTCCACGGTATCCAGGGCCTTAAACGGCATAGGGGTGGAGAACACGGAGAGCAGGAAGAACATACTGCGCCTGGCCCAGGAGATGGGATATGTGCCCAACCAGGCGGCCATCAACCTGAAGAAATCCAGATCCTATGTGATAGGGCTGTATTTCTCTACCATCAGTAAGATGACATCGCCGTTTGTGCTCCACGACGTGCTCACAGGGGTTTACAGCGTTGCGGGAAGCAAGTATAATGTAGTGGTCAAGGGTATTGATATGCACGAACCCGGAACGCTGAATCCCAGCTATTTTGACGGAATCATCGTATTGTCCCAGCGAAGCGAGGACATGGAGTTTATGAATGAGGTCCTGGTCAAGAAGATTCCCATGGCAGTCATCTGCCGTGCTGTGGACGTGGACGCGCCCAATGTGACCACGGATGAGGCCCTTGCCATGGAACGGGCCATGGACTATCTGCTGGAGAACGGACACAGGAACATCGGCATCATAGAAGGAAATCCGGGACTGGATTCCAGCCGGCTGCGCCGCAGGGGATGGAGGACGTCCATGACCAGCCACGGTCTGGATCCGGATGCCCTTCCCGTCATCAGCGGCAATTACCGGTATGCCAGCGGATATACCGCGGCAAAACAGCTTCTCACCTTCCGGCCCACGGCCCTGCTGTGCTTTAACGATGAGATGGCCTTTGGAGCCAGGACAGCCATTGTGGAGGCCAGCCTTAAGGTGCCGGACGATGTTTCCCTGGTGGGCTTTGACAACTGGGATATGTCGGGCTATTCGGACATGCATTTGACCACAGTGGAGCGCAACATGGGTGAGATTGCCAAAGAGGGAGCCAGGGTGTTACTCAGACGCCTGGATGAGGGGATCATCGACAACCGGAGGATTTACCTGAACAATAAGCTGATTATCAGGGATACAGTTAAGAATCTGAATGTGGAAGAGAGGAAGCCATCATGAAAAAGTTAGAAGAGTATGTAAGAAGCATACCGGATTTTCCGGAGCCTGGAATCATATTCCGGGATGTGACCAGCATCCTGCAGGATGCGGACGGCCTTCACCTGGCAGTGGACAGCCTGATTGACATGGTTAAGGACCTGGATTACGACCTGGTGATAGGTCCCGAATCAAGGGGATTTATCTTTGGAGTGCCGGTGGCCTATGCGCAGCACAAGGGATTTGTGCCTGTGCGCAAAAAGGGAAAGCTCCCCTGCGAGACAATTTCCATGGAATATGATTTGGAATACGGACAGGCAACCATTGAAATGCACAAGGATGCCATCCGTCCGGGACAGAGGGTAATCATTGTGGATGACCTGATCGCCACGGGAGGCACCACCGAGGCCATTGTGAAGCTGATTGAGCAGCTGGGCGGACAGGTGGTTAAGATCTGCTTTGTTATGGAGCTGGCAGGGCTGAACGGGCGGGAGCATCTGAAGGGATATGATGTGGATTCCGCGATTATTTATGAAGGCAAGTAGGAAAATGAAATAGATTTGGTTACAGAAAGGGCCCGTTAGAATAAAAATGGGCCTTTTTGTTATGTTCAGAGGGCAGATACACCCCAAAATTCATCTGATATTTCCTTGAACAAACCCCTTCCCCGTAGTACAATATTAATAATTATCTAAAGATACCAATAAATTTATGAAAGATAGGGGATTATGGGCATGAGAAGATTAGGAATGGCGTCAATAACGGCCCTTTGCATAGGAGCGGCAGTTCTGGCCGGCGGCTGCGCCGGGGGGAACAAAAAGGCGGAAAGCGCCCCGGCCCAGTCAGAGGCATCTTCTGTCCGGCCGGAGACAAAAGGCAGCGACGCTGTCATGACCATAGAATTCTGGCATTACTATAATGATGCCCAGAAGCAGCACCTGGACCAGCTGGTAAAGGAGTACAATGATACGCTGGGCCTGGAACGCGGCGTGGCTGTGGAGGCTTACAGCCAGGGATCTATCGCGGACCTGACCAATAAGATTGATTTGGTGCTCAACGGCACCACCAACGATGTGGAGATGGCAAATATCGTGCTGGCTTACAGGGACATGGTGGTCAATACGGTAAAGCTTCACCCCGACAGGCTGGTGGAGCTGGGCAGCGTGGTGCCGGAGGCGGATCTGGCCCAGTATAACCAGGCATATCTGAATGAGGGTTATATAGACGGAAAGCTCTATATACTGCCTGTGGCCAAATCCACAGAGCTGCTTCTCATGAACCAGACCAGGCTGGACGAGTTCCTGGACTCCAACCCTCAGTACAGGGAGGAGAGCATGGAGTCCTGGGAAGGACTGGAACGGATGGCCGAGGGATATTTCCAGTGGACAGACAGTATGACTCCTGAGATTGACGGGGATGGAAAGCCCTTCATTGGCGTGGATAATCTGGCCAACTATTTCGTGGCTATGAATCATGCCATGGGCTCGGATATCTACCATTATGACGGGAACGGCACCATGGTGCCGGATTTGGACAAGGATATAATTGAAAGGCTGTTCCTGAATTATTATGAGCCTTTTACAAAGGGATATTACGGCGCAAACGGCCGTTACCGAAGCGATGATGTAAAACAGTCTTATCTGGCAGGTTACATTGGATCCAGCAGCAGCGTTCTCTATTTTCCGGAGGAGGTGGCTGATTTGGACGGGAATATGGTACCGGTTACAACGGGGGTCTACCAATATCCGGTGATGGAGGGGACCAGCCCGACGGCAATCCAGCAGGGAGCCGGGGTGGCTGTGTTTAACCGCGGCCAGGAGGAAAACAAGGCTGCCCTGGATTTCATACGCTGGCTGACCATTGACAGAGGCTTTGAACTTGCCACCTCCATGTCCTATATGCCTGTGGACCATAACGGAATGACAGAGGAGCAGAAGCAGCAGATTGACGATGCCAGGGTGCTGAAAGGAATCGAGACCGGGCTTAAGCAGAGCAGCTCCTACCAGATGGTCTATGGATTTGACTTTGAAAACTCCTATGATGTCAGGACAGGGGTGGACGCCTGCTTCAGCGAGGCGCTGAGCCAGGGCCGCATGGAATTTGAGGAGTATCTGGAGCGGGGGATGTCCATGGACGAAGCCGCTGCTTCCATGGAATACGGCAGGAAGGCAGAGGCATTCTATGAACAGGTAAAGGCCATTTTTGAAGAATAGCGCCTGACAGTGCCTCTGTATGGGGAATGGAGGATATTCCATGAAGAAACGTTTGCTGAGCAACAGGGTGAGGAACGCCATACTGATGGCCATTCTGCTGCAGAGCATTATATTTGGCTTTGGACTGATGGTGACCGGCACCTTTTCGGGAACAGCCAATCGCCCTTACAAGGTGATGGAATCCCAGGTGGCGGAAAAAAACTCACTTATATCAGGTTATATGAATAACTCCCTTCTCATCGCCAATACCATGGAGAAAGAGCTGGCAAAGATAAAGGATGACAGGAAGATACACGACAGACTGATTGACAATTTAAACCATGCATCGTCGGTGGACGGCGTGTTTTATCTGGATTTGGATGAAAAGGCGGCCGTCATATACCGGGATGGAGAGCCCCAGGTATTTTCGTCTGCCTATGGCGATATCTACTGTGTGGTGGGAAGCTCAAAGAGTGAATATCCCATTGCGCTCTCCAAGGACTGGAGGCCGAAGCTGACACCTGAGGAATGGGACAGGGCGGAACAGTACTGGACGGAAAAGACCAAGGGAGGGAAATGGTTTTTTGATGACAACCGTCTGTATTATGTCATATGCCAGGAGGTCCATGGAAGCCGCCGGATGATGGGATTTCAAATCAGCGGGGAAGTGCTGGACTCATATCTGAGTCTGGATAATCCTCCGTATAAGGGAATGGAAGTGCTTCTCATGACGGACGGACAGATACTTTACAGCCGCGACAAGGCGTTCATTGGCACGGAGTATGAATACAGGGATGAAGGGCACAGGATCTCACTGACATATGGCGGGGCTTCTTACGATGGGGTCCGCAGCGTCCTGCAGGTTTACGGCCATATGAGCGGAGGCTCCGTGTATGTGGGGGCGGTATGCTACCACTCGGAGCTGGCAGAGCTGTCCAGGTCCACCATTGTCATGGTGGCGGGCGTCTACCTGCTGTCCATCGTAATTGCCATTATTTTCTCATACATCGCCATATGGATGGTGTTAAAGCCAATCAAAAAGCTGCATGAGGACATTACCTGCCAGAATCCGGAGGAAGTCCACTTTAAGGAAAGCGGAATTGAAGAGATTGACCGCATCCACCAGGCCCTTAACGATATGGCCGCAAAGCTGGAGCAGAGCTATTCCAGGTATTCCTTTACCCTGGAATCAGCAGGGGAAAAGGTGGGAAGCTTTGAGTATCAGGAAAGCGGCTCCAGGGTCAAGCTGAGTTCATCCATCCTACAGCTGTTGGACATTCCCGGGGCGCATGTGGGGGCCGACGGCTCCATGGGACGCGATGTGTGGGAGGAAATGACGGGCAGGCTGGAGCAGATCATGGAGCTGGAGGATGGATTTTCCTACACGGACAGGGCGGGCAATACCAGGGCCGTGTCCATACGCCAGAGACATGAGGAGCACGGCGTGTTCGGCATTGTCATCGACAAGACGGACGCATATATGGAGATACTGCGTCTCAGGAATATATCCCAGCATGACCAGCTCACCGGCCTGTACAATGCGTCCTACCTTAAGAAGGAGGGGCAGAAGATACTGGACGGCAACCGGAGCCGTGTCAACGCGCTGGTTTTCTGCGATTTGGATAATCTTAAATATGTGAATGACAATTACGGCCATGAGATGGGGGACCGTTACCTGAAGGCCTTGGCGGACCTGCTGACAGGCATTGCCTCAGGGGAGCAGTGCATGGCGGTCCGCTTGTCAGGCGATGAGTTTGTATTGTTCTTCTACGGCTACAGTGACAGAAAGACCATAGAGGATAAGGTGAGGAACGGATATGAGGGGCGCACCTCCATCCAGCTGCCGGACGGTACCAGCCGCAGGATCAATGCGTCCATCGGCCTGGCCTTTGCCCAGAGGGAATCCGAGAGCATGGAGGACCTGATCAACCGGGCGGACAGAGCCATGTACCGTGTAAAGCGCACAGAGAAAAACGGGATTGCCATCTATGATAAGTCTGACGAGGCAGGGCCGGTATAGAGCGTGTCCAAGGATCGCCTTCCGGCCCGGCCCCGCTTTTTTCCAAGCGCCCCTTGCTTTTTTACATAAAAAAAATTATAATGTATCTTGACTATCCATAGGAAAAGGTGACCGAACATATGGCAAATGAGGGAACAAAAGAAAAACTGGATATCGAATTGGAAGCGCCGGCCGACTTTACCAGCCCTGAAGTGCTGTATCAGGACTTGATTAATACAATCCGTAAATATCATCCGTCGGATGATATCACCATGATCCAAAAGGCTTACAGGATTGCGGATGAGGCCCATAAGGAACAGAAGCGCAAATCCGGGGAGCCCTATATCATCCATCCGCTCTGCGTGGCTATTATACTGGCCGATTTGGAGATGGATAAGGAGACCATCGCGGCAGGGCTTCTTCATGATGTGGTGGAGGATACCATCATGACCCTGGAGCAGCTGACCAAGGAGTTTGGCTCCGAGGTTTCCTTCCTGGTGGACGGTGTCACCAAGCTGACACAGTTAAACTGGGATAAGGACAAGGTGGAAATCCAGGCAGACAACCTGCGCAAGATGTTTTTGGCCATGGCAAAGGACATCCGCGTCATTATCATCAAGCTGGCGGACCGTCTCCACAACATGAGGACCGGCCAGTACTGGAAGCCGGAGAAGCAAAAGGAAAAAGCCAGGGAGACCATGGAGATTTATGCTCCCATCGCTGACAGGCTGGGTATTTCCAAGATTAAGATTGAACTGGACGATCTGTCCCTTAAGTTCCTTCAGCCGGATGTATATTTCGACCTGGTGGAGAAGGTGGCCCTCCGCAAGGATACAAGGGAGGCCTTTGTCCAGGAGATCGTGGACGAGGTCAAAAGCCACATGGAGGATGCGGGCATTGAGGCCATGGTGGGCGGACGTGTGAAGCATTTCTTCAGTATCTATAAAAAGATGGTGAACCAGAATAAGACTCTGGACCAGATATATGATTTGTTCGCAGTGCGCATCATGGTGGAGACCGTGAAGGACTGCTATGCCGCCCTGGGTGTCATCCATGAGATGCATAAGCCCATTCCGGGCCGTTTTAAAGACTATATAGCCATGCCGAAACAGAATATGTACCAGTCCCTGCACACCACCCTGATTGGAAGCAACGGTCAGCCCTTTGAGATACAGATCCGCACCTATGAGATGCACAGGACAGCGGAATACGGTATCGCCGCCCACTGGAAATATAAGGAGAGCGGAAGCGGGCAGGTGGCTGCGGGAAGCGCGGAGGCAAAGCTCAGCTGGCTGCGCCAGATTCTGGAGTGGCAGAGGGATACGGACGATTCCAAGGAATTCCTGAGTATGGTCAAGGGAGATTTGGATTTGTTCTCCGACAGTGTGTACTGCTTTACACCGTCCGGGGATGTAAAGACCCTGCCCAGCGGTTCTACCCCCATTGACTTTGCATATTGTATACACAGTGCTGTAGGAAATAAGATGGTGGGAGCCAGGGTCAACGGCAAGCTGGTGCCTATCGAATATGTGATTCAGAACGGCGACCAGCTGGAAATCATCACTTCCCAGAACTCCAAGGGACCCAGCAGGGACTGGCTGGGCATTGTGAAGAGCACCCAGGCCAAGAATAAGATTAACCAGTGGTTCAAGAGCCAGATGAAGGAAGACAACATCGTCAGGGGCCGGGACCAGATTGAGCGCTACTGCAAGACCAAGGGCATTAACTGGTCTGACATCGGCAAGCCTGAGTTCATGGAAAAGGTCATGAACCGGTATGCTTATAAGGATTGGGATTCCGTTCTGGCATCCATTGGACACGGGGGCCTGAAAGAGGGCCAGGTCATCAATAAGATGCTGGAGGAGCGGGAGAAGAAGCTAAAGAGGGAGATTACGGATGCGGATGTGCTCAGCGGAATTGCCGACACAGCCGGAAGGGCCGGTGAGGCCAGCGTCCGCAAATCAAAGAGCGGCATCATGGTCAAGGGGATCCATGACCTGGCGGTCCGTTTCTCCAAGTGCTGTAACCCGGTGCCGGGGGACGAAATCGTGGGATTTGTCACCAGGGGCCGGGGCGTATCCATCCACCGCACGGACTGTGTGAACATCATCAACCTGCCGGAGGATGAGCGCAGCAGGATGATTGACGCGGAGTGGCAGATGGCGGAGGGAGCCAGCAACAATGAGCAGTACTCCACGGAAATCAAGATATTTGCCAATAACCGGATTGGCATGTTTGCGGATATATCCAAGGCCTTTACGGAAAAGCAGATTGATATCACTTCCATGAATGTAAGGACCAGCAAGCAGGGCAAGGCCACCATCATCATGACATTTGACATTCATGGGACCGATGAGCTGAACCGGCTGACCGATAAGATACGCCAGATTGAGGGTGTCCTGGATATAGAGAGAACCACAGGATAGCTGTGATGAAAGGGGAAGGATATGAGCGATATTAGGATTAAGACATGTGTACTGGGACAGGTGAGTACCAACTGTTACCTGGTCTATGATGAGCAGACCAAGGAGGGTGTGGTCATTGACCCGGCTGACAACGCTCCCTATATTCTGAACAAGTGCAGCGAGCTGGGAATCAATCTCACGGCAGTCCTGCTGACCCACGGCCATTTTGACCATATCATGGCTGTGCCGGATGTGCTCAGGGCGTTCCGGGTAAAGGTCTATGCATACGAGACAGAGGAAAATATGCTGGCCGACACAAAGCTTAATATGACCGGAGGCTTCAGAGGGCCGCAGACCAGCCTTCATGCGGATGTGCTGCTCCATGACGGACAGGAGCTGGAGCTTTTGGGGACAAAGTGGAAGGTGCTGTTTACGCCTGGACATACCGCAGGCTCCTGCTGCTTCTATCTGCCGGATGAGGGCATTATCTTTGCAGGCGATACCTTGTTCCGCGGTTCCTACGGCAGGACGGATCTGCCCACAGGGAATACGATCCGTATTGTCAGCTCCATTGTGGACGTACTGTTTAAACTGCCGGATGACACCATGGTGTATACAGGACACGGAGATCCCACCACCATTGGGTTTGAGAAGCAGGGAAATCCCGTGCTTACGGTAAGAGACAACATTCTCCGGGTAAAGGGCCCGGATGCCTTCAAACAGGAATAAAAGAAGGCTTTATTATAGAAAGCAGGTTTTGTATGATTGGACTTTTAATACAGGATAACCAGTACGAACAGGACATCAGAGAACTTCTGATGTCCTTTTATCCAGGTGAGACTTATGCACATGAGGTAAAAGATGGGCTGGACTTTTATGTGGAGACACGGCTGGGAGACGGAGCTGTTTCCGTCTTGATATGGGAAAACGCAGCAGCCCCGGAGGGCTGGAGGTTATCGGATTCCTGCACCCGTCCCTCGGACCTTTCGGACCACTCCGCCACCAAGAATGTCATAAAGAAAATGTTTTACCTCATGCTGGCGGCGCGCACGGGAAAGGAAATGCCCTGGGGTTCCCTCATCGGCATCCGACCCACCAAGATAGCCCTTACCAGGCTGGAGGAAGGCTGGAAGGAGGAGGATATCCGTTCTTTTATGAAGGAGACCTACCTTGCCAGCGATGAAAAGATAGATTTGAGCATTGAGATTGCCGCCAGGGAGAAAAAGCTTCTGGAACCATTGGACTATGAGCGGGGCTACAGCTTGTATGTGGGGATACCATTCTGCCCCACAACCTGTCTGTACTGCTCCTTTACCTCCTATCCCATTGGAAAATGGAAGGGGCGTACAGGTCTCTATCTGGAGGCACTGTTCAAGGAACTGGAATATACGGCCCGGAAGATGGAGGGAAGGCCCCTGGACACGGTCTACTTCGGCGGAGGCACCCCCACGTCCCTACCTGCGGAGGATTTGGAAGCACTCCTTAGCAGGCTGGAGCAGCTTTTTGACCTGAGCCGTGTGCTGGAGTTCACAGTGGAGGCCGGAAGGCCGGACAGCATTACCCTGGACAAGCTTAAGGTGCTGAGGGACCACGGCATCACCCGTATTTCCATTAATCCCCAGACCATGAACCAGAAAACACTGGACCTCATTGGCCGCCACCACACCGTGGAGATGGTGAAGGAGCGTTTTTACATGGCACGGGAGCTGGGATTTGACAACATCAACATGGACCTGATTATGGGGCTTCCCGAGGAGAATATGGATGATGTGCGTCGCACCCTGGAGGAGGTAAGGGCCCTTGGACCGGATTCCCTTACAGTCCATTCCCTGGCCATCAAGAGGGCGGCCAGGCTCAACATATTTAAGGAGGAGTACGGCGGGCTGAAGATTCAGAACACCCCGGAGATGATCGAGCTCAGCGCTGCCTGCGCCCGTGAGATGGGTATGGAGCCCTATTATCTGTACCGCCAGAAAAACATGGCCGGCAATTTTGAGAATGTAGGGTACTCCCTGCCCGGCAAAGCCTGTATCTACAACATTCTTATCATGGAGGAGATGCAGACCATAGCCGCCTGCGGCGCGGGGACCACCACCAAGGTGGTATTTCCGTCCGAGAACCGCAGGGAACGCTGCGAGAATGTAAAGGAAGTGGAGCAGTACATCACCAGGATTGACGAGATGATACAGCGCAAGGAGCGGGTCCTTTGACTGTAAGCCCGGGGCGGCGCGGACTTATAGGAAGGAAAAAATCATTGAAAACACTTGCAAAATCATAAAAGTTGCTTAAAATAAAGATATTGAAGAAAAATCAGGATTGGAGAATGCGTATGGCATTAGCAAAGAAACCGGTCACCGGCATGAGAGATATCACGCCTGCTGAGATGCAGATCCGTGAGTACGTGATGAATCAAATCAAAGAGACCTATAAAAGCTTTGGATTTACCCAGATAGAGACACCCTGCGTAGAGCACATCGGGAACCTGACCAGCAAACAGGGCGGAGATAATGAGAAGCTGATTTTCAAGATACTGAAAAGAGGGGACAAGCTTAACCTAGAAGAGGCTAAGGAAGAGAATGACCTGGTGGACAGCGGCCTGCGCTATGACCTGACCCTTCCCCTTTCCCGCTATTACGCCAACAATGCAGCCAACCTGCCAAGCCCCTTCAAGGCGCTTCAGATGGGAAGTGTGTGGCGCGCGGACCGCCCCCAGAAGGGACGTTTCCGCCAGTTTGTACAGTGCGACATTGATATCCTGGGAGATGCCACCAGCTTGGCTGAAATCGAACTGATTCTGGCCACCACCACTGCCCTGGGAAGAATCTGCCCGGACAACGGCTTTACAGTGCGCATCAATGACAGGGGCATTCTGCGGGGCATGGCCCTGTACTGCGGCTTTCCGGAGGAGTCCATGGACCAGGTGTTCATTATCCTGGACAAGATGGATAAGATTGGATATGAGGGCGTGGAGAAGGAGCTTTTAGAATCCGGCTATTGTCCGGAGAGCGTAAGCAAATATCTGGACATGCTTAAGAACGTGACAAAGGATTCAGCCGGGGTAAGGGCCCTGGGACAGATGCTCTCAGAGGTGATGCCCGCCAATGTAAGCGAGGGCCTGGCCCACATCATGGACACCGTGGCTGAGGTGGCTGAGGCTGACTTTGGCCTGGAGTTCGACCCCACATTAGTCAGGGGCATGTCATATTATACAGGGACTATTTTCGAGGTCTCCATGGAAGGCTTTGGGGGTTCCGTGGCAGGCGGCGGCCGCTACGACAAGATGATCGGCAAGTTCACAGGCATGGAGACACCGGCCTGCGGATTCTCCATAGGCTTTGAGCGCATTGTAACCATCCTTATGGACAATGGCTTTACCGTGCCCGGCGCTTTAGCCAGCAAGGCATTTCTCTTTGAGAAGGGCGTGGACAGCGCCAGGCTGGCAGCTGTCATCCGCGAGGCCATGGAGGAGAGAAAGAAGGGCGTGCAGGTTCTGGTTGCCCAGATGAATAAGAACAAGAAGTTCCAGAAGGAACAGCTGGGCAGGGAAGGCTATACGGAGTTTAAGGAATTTTATAAGGAAAGCCTGAAGAATTAAGGAAAATAAAGGAGATAAGATAATGGCAGAATCAATGGTTGGGTTAAAGCGTACCCATAGATGTACGGAAGTGACCACTGCCCACATCGGTCAGGAAGTGACCGTTATGGGATGGGTCCAGAAGAGCAGGAATAAGGGCGGCATCATCTTTGTGGATTTGAGGGACCGTTCCGGCATCCTTCAGATTATATTTGAGGAAAATGACTGCGGCGCAGAGCACTTTGCAAAGGCGGAAAAGCTGAGGAGTGAGTTCGTAGTTGCCGTTACAGGACGGGTGGAGGCCCGCTCCGGCGCGGTCAATACCAACCTGGCCACGGGAGCCATCGAGATCAGGGCCAATTCCATGCGCATTCTTTCCGAGTCTGAGACACCTCCCTTCCCCATTGAGGAGAACAGCAAGACAAAGGAAGAACTGCGCCTGAAATACCGTTTCCTGGATTTGAGAAGACCGGATATCCAGAAAAATCTTATGATTAGGAGCCAGGTGGCTACCCTGACCAGGGCTTTTCTGGCATCTGAGGGGTTCCTTGAGATAGAGACCCCCACATTGATTAAGAGTACGCCTGAGGGGGCCAGGGATTATCTGGTGCCCAGCCGTGTGCATCCCAGTTCCTTCTACGCCCTGCCCCAGTCACCGCAGCTGTTCAAGCAGCTTCTCATGTGTTCCGGTTATGACCGCTATTTCCAGCTGGCCCGCTGCTACCGCGACGAGGACCTGAGAGCTGACCGCCAGCCTGAATTTACACAGATTGACATGGAGCTGTCCTTTGTGGATGTGGACGATGTGCTGGATGTAAATGAGCGCCTGTTAAAGAAGCTGTTTAAGGAAATCTGTAATTTTGACGTGCAGCTGCCCATTCCCCGCATGACCTGGCAGGAAGCCATGGACCGTTTCGGTTCCGAAAAGCCGGATCTGCGTTTTGGCATGGAGCTTAAGAATGTTTCAGAGACAGTTAAGGGCTGCGAGTTCGCGGTGTTTAAGGGCGCCCTGGAAAATGGCGGCAGTGTCCGCGGCATCAACGCCCAGGGACAGGGCCATATACCCCGCAAAAAGATAGACGCTCTGGTGGAGTATGCCAAGGGCTTTGGCGCTAAAGGGCTTGCCTATGTGGCAATCAATGAGGACGGCACCTTCAAGTCCTCCTT
>JAJQEA010000321.1 GCA_021201905.1 Clostridia bacterium | reverse complement strand
TTTATTGTTTTGTGAGTGCGTAAATGATTCTCAACAGTTTCGTCTTTGTTGTATTTTAATGCTCTGCGTCTGTTTGACGGTGACATTGTTGAGTCGCATATGCGAACTGTCAGTGTTGTATTTCAATCCACTCCGCCGCGAGGACGGAGACGTCGCAATGCCTTGGAATTTCAACGCGTCAAATAAATTTCAATCCACTCCGCCGCGAGGACGGAGACCACAGAGTCGCAAAATGACAGCTATAAGTATCCATTTCAATCCACTCCGCCGCGAGGACGGAGACGTTACCCCATGGATAAGTGGCCGGAGGTGTTTTCTATTTCAATCCACTCCGCCGCGAGGACGGAGACCCTGACCTCACCCGCATACATGGATATGATACCGATTTCAATCCACTCCGCCGCGAGGACGGAGACACAGCTAACGCAGAGCAAAACCGGCTTTTAAGAATTTCAATCCACTCCGCCGCGAGGGCGGAGACTTAGATGGAGGATATTTGTATGGAGAATATTAAATTTCAATCCACTCCGCCGCGAGGGTGGAGACCAGAGCAGGCCGCAGGGGCATCTGGATTTGATGATTTCAATCCACTCCGCCGCGAGGGCGGAGACGTATGCTGTAGGAGGGGTGGAAGAGGGAGATGCAATTTCAATCCACTCCGCCGCGAGGGCGGAGACCCAATCACTTCCCTCTCGCGTGGGGAGAGCGCGATTTCAATCCACTCCGCCGCGAGGGCGGAGACTCTCACAGCCGGGGGTGGCGGCCCAAGTGGAAAAATTTCAATCCACTCCGCCGCGAGGGCGGAGACAATCCAGCCTATACTATGACTCCCTGGTGGATACATATTTCAATCCACTCCGCCGCGAGGGCGGAGACGCTAACGCAGAGCAAAACCGGCTTTTAAGAGAACAATTTCAATCCACTCCACCGCGAGGGCGGAGACTTCCTCAGGGGAATTATGGATGGATGACTGCCTGATATTTCAATCCACTCCGCCGCGAGGGCGGAGACACAAGTAACGGTTTTGTCGGACGGAAAACAAGGATTTCAATCCACTCCGCCGCGAGGGCGGAGACGGTACACATCTTCCCGTATGGCCTCCTTGAACCGGATTTCAATCCACTCCGCCGCGAGGGCGGAGACTAGGGCAGTATACATCTTTGGCTGTACATGGCAGTATTTCAATCCACTCCGCCGCGAGGGCGGAGACAGCAAAACTACACAATAACCACCACTATTCTTCATCACATTTCCACAAACAAATCACATCCTACCCCCTCAAATCGCTGCCACCCATCCCTGCACACTCACAAATCCGTTCTTATTGTGCAAGTTTTCCGGTGCGAATCCCCCCGTAAATCCATGTTTGCTTCAGGTTCGCACCAAAATACTTTATACCGCTCTACCGCCCGCGTCCAGGTCAGAATATCAGCGGTTCTTCCACATTAATACCTTTGCTCAACCCAACATGGTCCACTTTTGTAGTGTGTTTATTCCCAAGGTTGTAAAACCTGAGGCTGTCCGTCTGTTCATCAATTATATCTGTCAGTATTGCCTTTAGCTTTATCAGCTGGGCATTATCCAAAATGCATTCAAATACGGAATTCTGGACGCGGGTGCCATAATTGACACATTGCTTTGCAACCTTTCTCAGCCTGGCCCTGCCAGCGGCTGTTTCAGTACTCACATCATATGTAATCAGTACCAGCATATATCTTCCTCCTCCGCCCCAGCTGTCAGGTATCTTTCTATTTCCAGAAAAAGGGCGGGTATTCATCTATATCGCCTCGCAGATATCTGGACAGTAGCGTGGCCTGAACAAAGGGGATCGTTCCCCACTCCACCTTCTCATTCAGATACGGATGGGTTATCGTCTCCTTTTTCTTGTTCTGCCATTCTGACAGCAACAGCTTCCGCGCCTCATCTCCCATAATGACGGCGCCGTCCTCTTTCCGGGAAAAATCCTTTTTGTTTACCATTTTCCGGTTAATCAGGGTCAGCACAAAACGGTCTGCCAGAACCGGCCGCAGCTCCTCAATCAAGTCCAACGCCAGGGAAAGGCGGCCCGGCCGGTCCGTATGCATGAATCCCAGGTAAGGATCCAGGCCGACTGTCTCCAATGCTGACGCGACTGTATTGGCCAGCAGCGTGTACACAAATGACAGCATGGCATTTACATTATCCAAAGGCGGACGCCTGTTCCTTCCCTTAAAATAGAAATCCTTTTTCTGCTGTAATATGAGCTGGTCGAACACCCCGAAGTAAATGCTGGCATCCTCCCCTTCATATCCCCTCAGCTGAGCCATGTCCTGGCTCTCCTCTATGCGCCTGAGGGATTGCTTCAAAAATCCGGCCGCATCCTTCACCTTCTCCGCGTCAATCTGAAGTCCATGGTCTCTCACAGCTCTCTCCAGAACCCATCTGGAATTGTATACTTTTCCAAGGATACAGTTTCTGGCTATCATCAGACTTGCGTCCTGATTCATGGAAACCTGATACTGTTTCCTGCGCAGAAGTACATTTCCCCGAATACGTCCGGTCACGCGGGCCAGAAATCTTCCCTGAGGCGACAGGACGCAAAGTGATATGTCCCGCTCCGCGCATCCGCCCATAAGGGCCGGACTCATTCCCCTGTATCCAAAGGACACGATTCCCTCCAGATTATGGAGCGGTATCCGTCCCAGCTCCGTATCGTTGTCATAGATTACCACATTTTCCCCGTCCAGCGACAGATAACTATCAGGAGAGGTTACATACAGGGTGTTTAATAACTTCCTCATACATCCTCCTCCATCTTCCCACGGATATAATCCCTGACAGATGATGCTTTTCCCAGTTTCGGCATACATATATCCTTCATGGAGCAGGCATTACAGCTCTTTGACCATCTGACCTTTGGTGTATATCCCTTGTCATAAAGCTCATGCATCTCCTGAAATATATCCCTTACCCGTTTTCGCAGTTCATCTGTAATCTCCACCACATTCCTGCGGTGGGTCTCTCCGTAATACAGCGCCCCCGCTTCAATCCCGGCTGACAGCATTTCCTCCAGGCACATGGCCTGGGCTGTCAGCTGCAGTATATCTGCTTCTGATTCCTTTGGGCTCCCCTTTTTATATTCCACCGGAAATACCCGGAACAGTCCCCTGTGCCCATGGAGTCCGATTCCATCCTCCGTCCTGTGAAACTCTACAATATCACATTCCCCGCTGACACCCATACTCCTGGAATATACAGGCAATGCCCTGCTTATTATCACATCGCCCCGCTTTTCTGCCAAATATGGGTCATGGGCCTTTTTGTGGAGCAACCCGCCTTCTATGGTATGCTCATTTTCTTTCCACTGCTGTTCAATGTGTATAAGGGCCCACTGGCGCCTGCAAAAGGTGAAATGCTGGATACCGGACAACATGAGGAAGTCATCCTCCCTGTATTCCATTATATCTTCTCCGATACTTCAACTGTCTCCGGAATCTGATCCCTATGGACAGTAACCGTGTAATCCCCGTACTTTCTGGGATACTCCACTTCCTCATTCTTTTTTACCTCCACGGCATCAAAGAGCTTGTATGCAGGGCAATCTCCCAGTTCCTTACTGTGTTTAAACACAATGAGCCGGCGGACCGCCATTTTCCCCCTGGCTGCGGAATGGTCGATTTCAAACATATTGATGATGGCATCCCACAAAAGTTCCAAATCCTCCTCTGAAAAGCCCGTGGATTTTCTGGCCAGATTTGCTGATATGTAACCCTCCCCGCAGTACAGGGCGTAGGGAACGATATTCTTTCTTCCCATTTCCGTACTCTTATTTTCCGCGTCCTTTTCCGTTGTAATGGCCACACGGGTAATGGTTACTTCCTGGCTCACAATGGGGTCAATGCTTCTGGCAAATCCCAACTGTACAGGACCCCGCACCTGGCCGCAGTTTAACGCTGCCTTTACAAAGGTTGTCATAACCGCGCCAAAGGTCCGGATATCAAAAAAGTTTCTGCACATAAAATCCCGGATTTTCTGGTCCACCTGAGGGTCCTTCTTTTTGAGTTCCTTGATTCCCTTTTCATCTGTATTAAGCTCAATGTACGTGGTATTGTCGCTTCTGTTTAACGGTACGTCCTCACGGATATATATTTTATACCCGGGCTTGTCTTCCTTCAGAGTCTCCACATAATTGCGTATTTTACGTTTTAAGCATACATCTGTCACAATGCCGTATCCGCTCTCCGGGTCAATCCTTGGCAGGTTGCCTGCATCCGGGTCGCCATTTGGATTCCCATTTTCCACATCAAATAAAATCACGAATTCATACCTGTTCTTAATCACCTCTGCCATTTTAAGCCTCCTCCTTTATCTTCTTCTCATATCGCTTCTGAGTCTGATGGTAATACCCCAATATGAACATTCCCTGCTCCTCCAGGGTAAGCCGCCTTGGGCAGGCTGCCTTCTGCCCCTCTGCAACAGTCAGCCTTCCCTGTAAATCACACAGTATTTTTTCGTAATATATCTCCTTTGCCCCATTGTTCATCTTCTTTATGTGGCTGTTTTTCAGCTTAAATAAAATGGGAAAGATTGCCGCCGGTGTCGCGCATGCGGAGTTAAAATACTTATCCTTTATGGTGGCGTTAATCCCCGGATTGGCGTCCTCCTGGATTGCCTCCAGAACCGCAAACTCCCTCCCCAGGATGTACGCGGTATTATTGCTGTCTTCATTCAGCGCCATGGTTATTTCCTCCCTTTCATTTCCATTTTTCAGCAGATATGCCTTGATGATGACAGCCCTTCCCCTGGTTATCTTATAAATCCGGCTGTCCCCGTCGTCCTGCTCTGCCCGTATCCTGCCAAGCACGGCCTGATACAGGGACGCCGGATACCGGCTGCCGGATATAATTGCCCTGTACACTGCCCCGGACATACTGGGAACCGGCTTTTTATCCCTGGACTTTTTATTGACTGTCTCCTGGAGCATGCGCCACATTCCCAGATACTCCACAGCGTCGGCTGCAGGACGGACTATTTCCATTCTGTCATAATGTTCTTTTATATGCTTTAATATATTTCCAAAGCTGTCCTGATAGAAAAAACGTACGGCCAGCCTGGCTGCATTGGGCGCCAGACCTAATATGTAAAATTTCCTGTCCATATCAAGACTGTCCCGGACATCCTGAGCCACAACTGCTTTTCCCTCTGCCAGATTCTTGAATACCCCATCCACTATTTCCTGGTTCTCCATGGTTGGCTCCGACACGCACGCAAATATATTCTGGTATTGCTCGTCGCCTTCCTCGGACCAGTATACCACTGCCGTGTCACCGATGGTTGTCCCATGGGTCCGGTCCCCAAGGAGATAATTGAGGGCCGTGGTATAGGCATAGGCCGCGTATGTTCCCACCGGCGCGTTAAAGCTCTGTTCCTTGCCGTATGATTCAAAGGCAGGTGCATTAAAGGAAACCGGCGCGGCACCGCTGGACTGGGCCCCCTGGACGCCTTTTATGGTGCCATGAATCCTGGCTATTTCCTCCCTGCGCCCTGTCACCAGGCAGACGCCCACTGGTCCTGTGCCTGACTGTCCGCTGTATTCTTCCCAACGCTGCCTTATATCCGGGTCCTCATGGACATATTCCCCGTCCAATATAAACACCAGATTAGAACCGGATAGGATCTCCTCCAGTTCCGGTATCAGGCATGGGTTTTCCGCTGCCTGGTCCGGCTCCCAGTGGTCAAAAAACCGGCAAACCGCCCTGGCCGCGGAGCTGTTTATATGCTCTAAAATGTCCTTATGCTTCTTTTTGGTGCACTCAAAACATTCCCTGGACCGCTCCGGTTTCCCCTTATTATCAATTCCCAGCATGTAACCGGAATGGTCGCACAGGAAATTGGCGGATACGCCGGAAGAACGGGAAACCATCTGGGGTACCGTAAGATTCCGGGGTACCCAGACTGTCTTTTTGCCGTTCTGCTGCTCTTTCTTAAGGGGAATAACGCCCTTAAGCTCTCCCTGCTCCGAAATATCCAGCCCGTACGCTATCCTGGCCCTGCACCAGCCCGGACTGGTTATCTTCCCCTTCCGCTCAAGGGCTTCATAATATTCAACAAGCGCCTGGAGAATCATCGCACCACCTCACAATTCCTTACATCCAGAATACCATCCTTCATGACGGCCCTGAAAAACATGGGTTTAATGTCCTCTGGATCCGAGTAATCAAAGTCAAACAGCATATACCCCAAATCCCTCTCCGTTCCGGCATATGCAGTATCTACCTCCTCCTCTTCATAAAGGGCAAACCGGGCAGGAAATTCCCGGCATCCAAAATAGGGGCTGTGATAGCACTCGCCCCTGCGAAGCCGGCGCATGATAATGTCCTTAAACTTACCCTCGTTATCCTCCGGGGGCTGCCTTGGGAGTCATCTCAAAATGGGCCTCAACCACATATTCCACATCCTGCAGAAGAATAGCCGCTCTCTGTACAATTTCCTCCCTGCTGCTTATATACAGCGGTTTTTCTCCCCCGTTTATGGCAGACAATACATTTCCCGCCAATACCTTGCTCTTTACCTCATTTCTCCGGATGCTGGTAAACTGAATGGGTTTTCTCACATAGATTTTGTCAATCACCCACTGCATCCCGGGATGCCAGTAGATGGCCTCCAGCATACCCCTTGCGGCGGAGGGCGTCATCACATCATAGCTGCACCGTTCCACCTTCATTTCAGGGCGGCTGAAAAGGGCATAATCCCCCCACATCCGGACCCGTACTCCTCGGCTCATCACTTCACTCCTTTCCGGCATATGCCACTTTCATGAATGGGACTCAAAACAGGACGGCATCGCCGCGGCTTACGTCAATCACAAGTCCTCTCTCCCTTGTATACTGCTCCTTATTCCTCAGAACATAAAATTCCTGATCTATCTGTTCAAGGCGGCCAGCTCCGTTTAACGCTTCAAAATCATTTTCATAAACATTGACACAGTACTGTCCCGCCCGCCGGATAAGCTCCCGGCTGTGTTCTCCCCGCCTGATCTGCATGGCAATCTGCGCTGCTTCCGGTTCTGTATCAATCAGAATGGTTCTGGTATTGCTCTCAATCAGGCTGAACCCGGAAGCCACTGATGCAAATGGAAACATGAAGGAACGGCTTCCCTGTTCAAACCGCTCCACCACATCCTTTACATCCAATCCCTCTCCTTTATACCGGTACAGTCTGGTGAAATATTCTCCAATGGCCTCAGGCGATGATATATCTTTATACTTTTCCGCAATCTGCCCCGCAACTGAAACAGACAGTTTCAATTCCCGCGGTATATGGATATCCTCCTCTTCCTCCAAAGTAAATACCTGGGTAATGCATTCTTCAGGATCCCTCTTTCCCTCCCTGTTGCACCTTCCGGCAGCCTGGATCACGCTGTCAATTCCGGCCAGCTCCCTGTATACAGCCGGAAAATCAAAATCCACGCCTGCTTCCACCAGGCTGGTGGAAATAAGCCGGCACGGTTCTCCTGATGCCAGACGGCTGCGAATCTCCTTCAATAGCTCCTTCCTGTGCTTTGGATACATCAAGGTGGATAAATGATACGTTCCCCGGCCCTCAATGGACTCGCAGATACGCTGTACACGCTTTCTGCTGTTCAGGATACAGAGTACCTGATGCCGTCCTTCCAGCTCCCTCACCAGATGCTCCCGGGATATATGTCCTGCCAGGTGTATCTTAGTTCGTTTGAAAAAATCATATTGTCCTTTTACATCCGGACATAGCTCCGCTGCCTCCAGTTCCTGTATCTTTGGAGGAAAGAAGGGCTGCAGGGACGGCTGGGTAGCCGTGCAGATAACAGCCGTGCAGTGATAATTGTATATAAGCTCGCTGACAGCCCGGATACACGGCAGCAGATATTTCACCGGCAGCATTTGTGCCTCATCAAATATGAGCACACTGTTGGCAATGTTATGCAGTTTACGGCATGCCGAAGTCCTGGAGGCAAAGAGTGATTCAAAAAATTGGACGTTTGTGGTGACCACCACCGGCTTATCCCAATTCTCGGCGGCCAACTGTTCTAATTTTAACTCCCGGGCGCTCTCACTGTCCTCATACGTCACATTACAATGGTTTTCCAAAACATTTTTCTTTCCCAGGATATCCTTAAATACCTGGGCGTTCTGTTCTATGATACTCGTATATGGGATCACATAAATAATCCGGTCAAGACCATGTTCCGCTGCGTGGCGCAGGGCAAACCCAAGGGAGGATACGGTCTTGCCTCCGCCGGTAGGTACCGTGAGCTGGTACAGCCCCTGCCTCCTGCTGCCTGCCTGCAAGCAAGCCCTCAGTATAGCCGTCCTTCTTCCATTTACAGATGTCAAATCATCATTGGAAAGCCAGGATTCCACATGGCTTTCCAGACGCCCAAGAAGGACGTCCATACCATCATGGGGCCCCCCGGCCGCGCGCGGGCCCCGGCCTGGATTGGGCG
>JAJQEA010000392.1 GCA_021201905.1 Clostridia bacterium | reverse complement strand
TAGTGGTCATTCCCTTCGGGTGGATGCTTCTGGCGTCTGTCAAGACCAGCAATGAGGTGTTCAGCATCCCCATGAAGCTGTTTCCCAAGGAGTTCCAGTGGGTGAACTACCAGACCATCTGGGATAAGATACCTCTTCTGGCGTTCTTTAAGAATACCTTTAAGATAGCGGTGTGCACCACGCTGCTCCAGGTGCTGACCAGCTGTTTTGCCGCTTACGGGTTTTCCAAGGTGGAGTTTAAGGGAAGGGATTTCCTGTTCCTGGTATCGGTCACCACCTTTGCGGTGCCATGGCAGGCATATATGGTGCCTCAGTTTGCCCTTATTTCCAGGATGGGCCTTACGGATTCCCGCCTGGGACTGATACTGATGCAGGCATTTTCCGGCTTTGGGGTGTTCCTAATCCGTCAGTTTATGATTGGAGTGCCAAATGAGCTTCTGGAGGCGGCCAGGATAGACGGACTTACCGAGTATGGGATTTTTGCCAAGATTGCCCTGCCCCTTGTGAAGCCCGGCATCGCAACCCTGGTCATCTTCACATTTGTAAATATCTGGAATGACTTTATGGGACCCTTGATTTACATAAACAGCACCAAGTTAAAGACCATCCAGTTAGGTATCCGCATGTTCATTTCCCAGTACGGGGCCGACTACGCGTTGATTATGGCGGCGTCCGTGTGTTCCCTGATTCCGGTGCTGATTGTGTTCATGGTGTGCCAGAAGTGGTTTGTGGAGGGCATCACGGCCGGCGGCGTAAAGGGATGATGGCTGATGCTTGACAGGGGAATGTAAGTGACGCGCAGATGCAACTAACGCGCAGATGCAACTGACACGCAGATGCAACTGACGCGCAGATGCAAAACCGGGGAGGACAAAGATGGAGAATAAAAAGATTGACATGAAATGGTGCAGCGTCTACTGCAGGAAATACTGGCCTGAGGAATGCGCCCATATCCTGCGGATTGCGGACGATGCAGTGGAACAGAGATTCCTGTTTGACCTTCCCTGGGACATGGAACAGACCGTGAAGGCCGTGACCTTTGAGGGAAGGATTGACTGGCAGCATATGCCTGAAGGTGACCCGGAGTTCATATACCAGTTTAACCGCCACCGGTACTGGATCTGTCTGGGCCAGGCATATGCCCTGACCGGGGATGAGAAATACGCAAGGTGCTTTGTGAAGCAGCTGCAGTCCTGGCTGGAGGCCAATCCCATAAACCAGGAGACAAAGAACACCACCTGGAGAACCATAGAGGCGGGTATCCGGGGAGAAAACTGGGTAAAGGCCATGGAATACTTTGAGGATTGTCCTGTGGTGACCGGGGAGGTAAGGGAACGCTTTCTGGAAGGACTCAGGCTCCACGGGGAATATCTGAGGGACTGCCGGGTGCCGTTCAGCGATAAGAGCAACTGGGGTGTGCTGGAGAGCCACGGACTCTTTGATATCGGCGCATATCTCATGAAGTGTGGAGAAAATGCTTTGAGAGAAGCCTGTGTGGCAGAGGCCGTCCTGCGCCTGGAGCGGGAGCTTGGCATCCAGATTATGGACGACGGCGCCCACTGGGAACAGTCCCCCATGTACCACAACGAGGTGCTCCGCTGTCTGCTGGAGGTGCTGCGCGTGGCAGGAAGGCAGGGAATGAGCCTGCCTTCGTCCCTGTCTGAAAAAGCAAGGGCAATGGCCTTGGCGGACCTGGCCTGGATGAAGCCCGACAGGACCCAGCCGTTAAACGGAGACAGCGACAGAACGGACCTGCGGGACGTGTTCACCCCCGCTGCCTGGCTTTTAAAGGACAGCCGGCTGAGGTTTGCCGGGTACGACCGCCTGGATTTTGAGAGCGTCTGGGAGCTTGGGGCAGAGGCTGCCCTGGAATATGAGAGTATGAGAGCCGAGACGCCGGAATGTCTTTTTTACGCACTGGAACAAAGCGGAAACTGGTGCCTCCGGTCCGGCTGGGACAGGAATGGGGATTACCTTCACTTTAAGTGCGGTTCCCTGGGAGGCGGCCATGGCCATTTTGACAAGCTGCATGTGGACCTGTCCATAGCCGGGGAGGATGTGCTCATTGATTCCGGCAGATACACCTATGTGGACGGAAGCCTGCGCAGGCAGCTTAAGTCCTCCTGCGCCCACAATGTGCCCGTGGTGGACTGGCAGGAATACACCCAGTGCACCGGTTCCTGGGAGGTGAAAGGAAGGACGGCGCCCACGGGCCAGGACTGGAACCAGAAGGGGCCGTATACATTTTTACAGGGAACCCATCTGGGATATATGCCCGCCGGGGTGCTGGTAAACCGCAGGATTATATCCATAGGAACCAGGATTCATGTGATTGCCGATGAGTTTTACGGAATGGGAACCCATGTGCTGAGTCAGGTATTCCACCTGAATCCAGCAGGGACAGTGGAAATGCGGGAGGACGGCTTTGTGTACCGCGGAGCCGGGGCAGAGACCGCGTTTTACAGGTTGGATCCGCCGGCAGACGGGGAATGCGGCGGAATGGAGCTTGAGGAGACTCCGGTGTCCTTTCACTATAACCAGCTGGAACATGCGCCCTGCGTCAGTCTGTGGAGGGAAGCCCCTTTGCCCTGTTCCATGATAACGGTGGCGGCCGGATTCGAAACAGGCAGCAGCAATCCCTATAGGGTCAGCCGTGTGCCTGTCACCTCCCCTGTCACCGGCAGACGCTTAAAGGACGAGGAAGCGGAGGCAGTGCGGATACAGGATGGAGGACATTCCTGGCTGGTGGTCCTGAACCATATGGAAAGAGGGGCGGACGGCGAGTACATCGGCGCGGAGGGAAAATATGGCCTGGGACGGGTCATGGTCTGCGACGAAGGGGACAGCGAGAGCCGGATGACCGTGCTCCAGTGGTGAATCCGGCGGTTAATCCAAGCGGTAATTCAGAGATAAATCCAATGGAAAATCCAGAAATAAATCCAGAGGTGAATCCAGCGGTAAACGGGACCGGTACCAGTACCAGTGCCGCCGGACAGCACTAAAATCGTATAAAGGAGCAGACAATGCAGACAAAGGACAGTTTACAAACCTATACAATCATGGAAAAGAGTGAGGCCGAAGCCAGCCTGGATCTGGCGGTAAATCTGGTGCGGGAAAACCTGAAGACCTTTACCCACAGTTTTCCGGATTCCAACAGCCGGAACCAATTTTATCCCCAGAGCAGCAACCGGGAATGGACCACCGGATTCTGGACCGGGAAATATGGCTGGCATATGAGAGGACCGGGGAGGATGTATTTAAGGAAGCGGGAACCATACAGGCAGAATCCTTCCTGGAGCGCATAAGGGAGCGGGTGGACGTGGACAACCATGACATGGGATTTCTCTATACCCCCTCCTACGTGGCTGCGTACCGGCTTACAGGCAATGAGACAGCCAGGAAGGCGGCCCTCATGGCAGCGGATAACCTGATGGGGAGATTCCAGGAAAAGGGACAGTTTTTCCAGGCATGGGGAGAGCTGGGGGCAAGGGACAATTACCGTCTGATTATCGACTGTCTCCTCAACATGCCCTTACTGTTCTGGGCCAGCGAGACAACGGGAGACCTGAGGTACAGAAAAAAGGCGGAAGCCCATGTAAGGACAGCCATGGACTGCGTGATTCGGCCGGACCACAGCACATACCACACCTATTTCTTTGACCCGGAGACAGGAGCGCCTGTAAAAGGCGTCACCCACCAGGGCAACCGGGACGGCTCTGCCTGGAGCAGAGGTCAGGCCTGGGGGATATACGGAAGCGCTCTGAGCTACCGGATTGAGAGAAATCCGGCGTATATGGATGTGTTCCGCAAAGTGACGGATTATTTCCTCACGCATCTGCCGTTGGATTTAATCCCCTATTGGGATTTCGATTTTGACGATGGAAGCACGGAGCCCAGGGATTCCTCCTCCGCGGCCATCGCGGCCTGCGGCATGCTTGAGATGACCAAACATATGGAAGGCGGTGAGGCGTCATATTATGGGGATATGGCCAGACGCCTGGTGAAGGCGCTCAGCGACCGGTGCGCCGTAAGGAGTCCCCGGGAGTCAAACGGCCTTCTTCTCCACGGCACCTATGCCAGGGCCAGCGCGGGCAATCCCTGCGCCAACCGGGGGGTGGACGAGTGTAATACCTGGGGGGATTATTTTTATATGGAGGCGCTCACCAGGATTGCGGGGGATTGGGAGCCGTATTGGTATTAACAGAATGAAATATCTTACTTACTAAAATCCACCATCACTAAATGACGGTGGACTTAGATTGAATTATTATACAATTTACTTTCCAAACAGGTCGGAATGGGTTCCTGTGCGAGAAGCAGTTAAAACCAACTTATCTTGCTTTATTGCATAAATCAGCAACCAATCCGGTAAAATATGGCATTCACGGAATCCTCTCTTTTTTAACCGCTTGTAATCTTTCCGAAATTGTCCGGTTGTTTCTAATTGTAACATCATTCACCGTCCATTTCTGCGTCAAGCTCTGCAAATAGTTCACGAGCAGAGGAATAGCTTTTAGTGGAAGTCTCCCCATTCATAATATTTCTTGCTTCCTGCATAGCGGCCTCTGTCTCAACATTGTATCGAGGCTGCTTCATTTCAAAGGGCAAACCACCCTCCATGATAGATTTGCGTAAGAAGATATTGATTGCATCTGTAAGTGTAATACCAAAACTGGCAAAGAGTTTTTCTGCTCCAGCTTTTGTTTCCGGATCAATACGAACATTGATATTTGCTGTCTTAGCCATTATGCTCACCTCCTTTATTCTTCGCTTATATCTATAGTATATCTCATTGTGCTTGCAACATCAATACAATGTGAAACATTTTTGTGAAATGAAATTTTGTTGTGCTGTCATAGAATGCCATGTATAGTCGTTCATCTAAAGTATATCATGCTTCGTTCTGCCATTCATATAATCTCTTCTAAACAGACTTAAGTCTAATTCTCCTTCTCAAGCATCACTTCCACTTTCCCAACCATACCCTTTGCCAGCAGCGGAAGCAGGGAACCTGTCAGCGGGGTTCCGTCCACGGTGATGACAAGCTTTCCTTTTTCCAGCCTGTGGGGATTGAGAAAATGAATCTGGTACAGGGCTCCGCGGAATTTGCGGAACACGGTGAATTCGGTAAAGTGATCCGGCACGCAGGGGTCAATCACAAGACCGTCAAGTGTAGGACGGATACCCAGTATATAATGGGACGCGTTCACAAAGGTCCAGGCAGCGGTTCCCGTCAGCCAGCTGTTCTTCGCCTCCCCGAAATTGGGGGCATCCTTTCCCGCAATCATCTGGGAGTAGACATAAGGCTCGGTGCGGTGGATTTCCGAGATATCTTCCAGGTAAGCGGGGGATATCCTGCTATACAGGTCGAATGCCCTGTTGCCGTGTCCCAGCACGGTATGCGCAATGGATATCCAGGGGTTGTTGTGGCAGAAAATACCGCCGTTCTCCTTATAGCCCGGAGGATAGGAGGATACCTCCCCAAGATTTAAACGGTAGGCGGAATATGTGGGGTGCAGCAGCACGATGCCGTAGGGCGTTTCCAGATGCCGGGCAACCGACTCAAGGGCTGTTTCTGCCATGGAATTGTCACACCCGATACCGGCCATCACACAGAAGCCCTGGGGTTCAATGTAAATCTGGCCTTCATCACAGGATGCGGACCCCACCTTTTCACCGGCGGCATCATAGGCCCTCAAAAACCAGCTTCCATCCCAGCCGTGCTCCTGTACGGCCTGGTCCATCTTTTCCACCTGTTCCAGCACGGACGCTGCCTCTCCGGGGAACCCGGCCACACCGCACAGCTGGGCCAGTTCCCTCCCGTATTTTATGACCATGGCCGCGATGAACACGGATTCTGCCACAGGCCCTTCGGATGGTCCGGTGGTTTGGAAGGATTCCCCTGGTTCTTTGGAAAAACAGTTCAGGTTCAGACAGTCATTCCAGTCCGCCCGACCGATAAGCGGCAGTCCGTGGGGCCCCAGATGGCTGGTGGTAAACTGGAAGGAGCGCCTCAGGTGTTCCATAAGCGGCACTGCCTTTGAATCGTCATTATCAAAGGGAACCAGCTGGTCCAGGATGGCCCAGTCGCCTGTTTCGCGTATGTAAGCGGAAACAGCTGCAATCAGCCACAAAGGGTCATCGTTAAAACCGCTGCCGATATCCATATTCCCCCGTGTGGTCAGGGGCTGGTACTGGTGATAGGCGCTGCCGTCCTCAAACTGGGTGGATGCGATATCAATCATCCGTTCCCTGGCCCTATCAGGAACCAGATGCACAAAGCCCAGGAGATCCTGGCAGGAATCGCGGAACCCCATTCCACGTCCGATGCCGGATTCATAATAGGAAGTGGAACGGGACATATTGAAGGTGGTCATGCACTGGTAGGGATGCCATATGTTGACCATGCGGTTAAAGCGGGGATCCGGGGTCTCGGTCCAAAAGGAGGAGAGCAGGCCGTCCCAATAGTCTGCCAGCCGCCGGAGGGCATTGTCGAAATCCACGTCTGTCCTGAAACGGTTTATGATGTCAAGGGCCGGTTTTTTGCGGACGATGCCAGGGGAGATATATTTCTCACTTTCCTTATTCTCAGCATAGCCCAGGACAAATATGAAGGAACGGGACTGACCGGGCATAAGCGTCAGATTGACCTGGTGGGATCCTATGGGATACCAGCCGCTGGCAATGGAATTGGTGCAGTTCTCTTTTACGGACTTCGGAGCGCTCAGGGAGCCGTCGCTGCCGAGAAACGCGTCGCGGCTGGTGTCAAAGCCGTCCGCAGGGCAGTTAAGGGAGAAAAAGGCATAGTGGTTGCGCCGTTCCCTGTATTCTGTCTTATGGTAAATGACAGAATCCTCCACCTCCACTTCACCGGTATTCAGGTTGCGCTGGTAATTCGTCATATCGTCCAGCGCGTTCCACAGGCAGAATTCCACATAGGAATACAGGGAAATGTGTTTGGTCCGGCCGGACTCGTTGGTCAGGACAATCCGGTTCAGTTCACAGGGCGAGCCCAAAGGCACAAGGGAAGTGCATTCTGCCTTCAGCTGGTCTTTGGCTGCCGTAAAGATGGTGTATCCCAGACCGTGCCGGCAGCAGTAGGAGTCCAGGGGCGTCTTGGAAGGCTTCCAGCCCGGATTCCATATAGAATCTCCCTCTTTAATATAGAAGTAATGGCCGTTCTGGTCCAGGGGAATATTATTATAGCGGTAGCGGGTGAGACGCAGAAGCTTGGCGTCCTTATAGAAGCAGTAGCCTCCTCCTGTATTGGATTTCAACGAAAAGAAATCCTCACAGCCCAGATAGTTAATCCAGGGCAGAGGAGTCTGCGCAGAAGTGACAACATACTCTCTGGCATTGTCATCAAAATAACCGTATTTCATAGCACATACCTCACAAGCATTCAGATTGGGAGAATGCAGTGCCGAAGTTGAAGGGTGGTACAGATGGTATTATTGGCCCATTATATAATATTCAGCCCATGAGCACAAGGGAATGTCTGAAAAATGTATATTTATCTGAAAATTGGATTTCAAAACACTTTATATTGTATAATGTGCATAAAATCAGTGTTGACTTTGCTCCCCAATTCAATAACAATGAGAAAAAACAATGGGGGAGTATCTATGGATATAAACAGAAACGGGGATATGACGCAGGGAAACATTGTTTCAATCCTTACGAAGCTGACCGTACCCATGCTGGTGGGCAGTCTGGTACAGCAGTTTTATAATGTGACGGATTTAATGTTTGTAGGCAGACTGGTGGGTGCGGGCGCTCTTGGAGCCGTAGGGGTCACTGGAACGCTGTTCGGGTTGATATTTGCCCTGTGCAACGGCACTGCCACCGGTCTGGGGATTATTGTGGCCCAGTATTACGGGAAAAAGGAGAAGGATGAAGTCAAGCGGACCATATTAAATGCATATTTTGTGCTGTTTATCCTGGGAGCGGCCATCCATGGAGGCGGAATGTACTGTGCAAAATATCTGCTGCGGATACTGGACACCCCGGAATCCATCTTCAGGGAGGCTGTGATTTACTTCCGCATTATCTGCATGGGCAGCATAGCGGTCAGTTTTTACAACGGTCTGGCCACTATTTTCAGGTCCCTGGGGGATTCCCGCACGCCCCTTTTGTTCCTGGCCTTGTCCAGCGCGGTCAATATTGTCCTGGATTACCTGTTTCTGGCTGTATTTTCCATGGGAATCGCGGGAGCTGCCAGGGCCACAATCCTTGCCCAGTGGGCTGCAGCCGTGGGTTGCATTGTCTATGCGGTGAAAACAAGGGAGGAATTTCGCGTGGACATCAGGAAAATGGAGATCAACTGGAGAAGGGTCAGGACCCTCCTTTACACCGGGATTCCCCTGGCTCTGCAGGGGGTATTAATCAGCGTGTCGGTTCTGTTTCTGCAGCGGATTGTTAATTCCTTTGGGGAAGCGGCAGCGTCGGCGTTTGCGGTGACAAGCCGCATTGACATGCTGTCCCAGCAGCCCTATGTGT
>JAJQEA010000205.1 GCA_021201905.1 Clostridia bacterium | reverse complement strand
GTACCAAGCCCAGAAAAGTGCTTATGAGCATGGAAGAATTCGAGGAACTGCTGGAGCAGGGGTATTAACCTGGTTCCCGGGCGCGGGGTGTGGATGAACCTGACCAGGGAAACAGGAATGTATGGGGAAACAAGAGCAGCGGCTGCCGGCAAGGGCAGCAGCGGCCGGTGCTTTTGAATAAAACGTTGGCGGACCTGCAAGGCAGTAAACCGCGAAGCGTAATATAAGAGGAGGAACAAATCATGAAATCAGATATTGAGATTGCACAGGAGGCCGTGATGCAGCCCATCAAGGAAGTGGCTGCTGCTTACGGAATCGGGGAGGATGACCTGGAGCTTTACGGTAAGTACAAAGCAAAGCTGACAGACGAACTCTGGGAGCAGGTAAAGGACCGTCCCAATGGAAAGCTGGTGCTGGTAACAGCCATTAACCCGACACCGGCAGGAGAAGGAAAGACCACTACCACGGTTGGCCTGGGCGAGGCATTTGGAAAGATGGGCAAAAAGGCCATCATAGCACTGAGGGAGCCATCCCTGGGCCCCTGCTTTGGAGTTAAGGGCGGAGCAGCCGGCGGCGGTTATGCCCAGGTGGTGCCAATGGAGGATTTAAACCTGCACTTTACAGGTGATTTCCACGCCATCACATCCGCCAATAACCTGCTGGCAGCGCTCTTAGACAACCATATCCAGCAGGGAAACGCCCTGGGCATTGACCCGAGGCAGATCCAGTGGAAACGCTGCGTGGACATGAATGACCGCGTCCTGCACAACATCGTGGTAGGCCTGGGCGCAAAGGGAGACGGCATGGTCCGAGAGGACCACTTTGTCATTACAGTGGCATCCGAAATCATGGCGATCCTGTGCCTGGCAGACAACATGGAGGACTTGAAGAACCGTCTGGGCAAGATTATTGTGGCCTACAATTTTGCGGGAGAGCCTGTGACCGCAGAGCAGCTCCATGCAGTGGGGTCCATGGCGGCCCTCCTCAAGGAGGCGTTAAAGCCCAACCTGATTCAGACCCTGGAGCACACAGGCGCCCTGGTCCACGGCGGCCCCTTTGTCAACATCGCCCATGGCTGCAACAGCGTAAGAGCCACTAAGACAGCCTTGAAGCTGGCTGACGTGGTGGTGACAGAGGCAGGCTTCGGCGCTGACCTGGGAGCTGAGAAGTTCCTTGACATCAAGTGCCGCAAGGCGGGACTGAGGCCGGATGCAGTGGTTCTGGTGGCTACGGTAAGGGCCCTTAAGTACAACGGCGGCGTGCCCAAGGACCAGCTGTCAGCCGAGAATCTGGAAGCTCTTGAGAAGGGCATTGTCAATCTGGAGAAGCACATTGAGAACCTCCAGAAGTTCGGCGTACCCGTGGTGGTTACACTCAATTCCTTCATATCAGACACCGAAGCGGAATATGCTTATATCAGGAAGTTCTGCGAGGACAGGGGCTGCGAATTCGCTCTGTCCGAGGTGTGGGCAAAGGGCGGCGAGGGCGGCATTGCCTTGGCTGAAAAGGTAATGGAGATGCTGGAGAACAAGCCAACCCAGTACCATGTGCTCTATCCGGATGAGATGAGCCTTAAGGATAAGATCAACACCATTGCCAAAGAGATTTACGGGGCAGACGGCGCATCCTTTGCACCGGCCGCTGCCAAGGCATTAAAGCGCATTGAGGATATGGGCTTCGGAAACCTGCCGGTGTGTATGGCCAAGACCCAGTATTCACTGTCGGATGACCAGACCAAGTTGGGAAGGCCCTCCGGTTTTACCATCAATGTGAGGGATGCCTATGTATCAGCAGGCGCAGGCTTCGTGGTGGCGCTTACAGGTTCCATCATGACCATGCCGGGACTTCCGAAGAAACCGGCAGCAGACAGCATTGATGTGGACGAGAACGGTAAGATTACCGGACTCTTCTAAGAAATGGGCCTGGCCCGGCGCATCCAGGAAAGGAGCACCGGGCCAGGATATATTTAGGCATAATATGAGTTGCACGAAAAAGAAATGAGGTATTCATATGATACTTAGAACCTGGTTAAATGAGCTGGAGTATGAACTTGTCAGGGGAAGCCTGGATGTGGAGGTCACAGAGGTGGTCTATGACTCCAGAAAGGCAGTGCCCAGCGCTGTGTTTGTGTGTATGGCGGGGACCCGCGTGGATTCCCACTGTTTTGTCCCGGATGTGCTGCGCGCAGGCGTCCGTGTGCTTGTGACGGAGCGGGACATTGAAAAGGAGCTGGCCGCCTCAGGACTTACGGAGGATGAGATGGGCCAGGTGACAGTGCTTAAGACAGCGGAGGGCAGGAGAAGCCTGGCCCTTCTCTCGGCAGCCAGGTTCGGCTATCCCGCGTCAGGCATGATCACCATCGGCGTCACGGGAACAAAGGGGAAAACCACTACCACCCATATGATAAAAGCCATCCTTGAGGCGGCGGGAAAAAAGGTGGGGATGATAGGCACCACAGGCACGGTGATCGATGGCCAGGTGACCCCGACCATGAATACCACGCCGGAATCCTATGAACTGCACCAGTCCTTCGCGAAGATGGCGGAGGCAGGCTGCCAGTATATGATTATGGAGGTGTCGTCCCAGGGAATCAAGATGCACCGGGTAGACGGCATCGCCTTTGACTACGGAATTTTTACCAATATATCCCCGGACCACATAGGACCGGATGAGCACGCTGATTTTGCGGAATATCTCTACTGCAAATCACGGCTTTTGAATATGTGCAGGATAGGGCTGGTGAACTTAAACGACGGGCATTTTAAAGAGATTGTGAAGGATGCCGCCTGCAGGCTCTACACGTACCGTGTTAAGGAAGACAATGAGACGAAGGCTGACTTTGAGGCCTCCAACATCCGGTATGTGTCCCGGCCGGACTTTGTGGGCACGGAGTTTGACGTCACGGGAAATCTGGATATGGACGTCCGCCTGGGAATCCCCGGCCTGTTCAATGTGGACAATGCCCTGGCAGCCCTGTGCATATGCTCCTTTCTGGGACTTCCGGGAGAGCGGATTGTCCACGCCCTGGAGCACATACGTGTCAATGGACGCATGGAAATTGTCCACACCTCATCCAGGTGCACGGTCCTGGTGGACTATGCCCACAACGCGGTGAGCATGGAGAGCCTTCTCACCACGCTGCGCCAGTATCATCCCAAACGCCTGGTGGTTGTATTTGGATGCGGCGGAAACCGTTCCAAGGACAGACGCTACTCCATGGGCGGGATCGGAGGAAGGCTGGCGGATCTGAGCATCATCACAGCCGACAACTCCAGGTATGAAAAAGTGGAGGATATCATGGCGGATATCCGGGGAAGCATAGAGAAAACAGGCGGGGCCTTCCTTGAGATTCCTGACAGAAGGGATGCAATCCGCCACAGTATCCTTCACGCCGAGCCGGGGGATATGATAGCTGTCATCGGCAAAGGACATGAGGACTATCAGGAAATCAACGGTGTGCGCCATCACTTCCTGGACAGGGAAGTCATTGAAGAAACCATAAAAGAGTTGGGAGACGAGACACAGTATGACAGGAATAACGGTTAAGGAACTGCTTGAGGCCACAGGGGGAAGCCTTCTGCGGGGGCAGGAGGATCAACTTGCGGGACACATCAGCCTGGATTCCAGAAAAATGGAGGGGGATGACCTGTTTGTGCCCATTGTGGGCGAACGGGTGGACGCCCACCGCTTTCTCTGCCAGGCAATTGCCAGCGGGGCGGCAGTGGTATTTACCAGTGAACATCACTGCAGGGAGGAGGTGGAAGCCTCTGTCCGGGAACAGTGCGGGGGAGACAGGGACCAGGAGAAGAAAGCCCTTGGAGCCGCGTGGATTGAGGTGCCTGACACGAAAAAGGCTCTTCAGGACCTGGGAAGCTTTTGCAGGAAACGCCTTACCCTGCCGTTAGTGGGAATCACGGGAAGCGTGGGAAAGACCACTACCAGGGAAATGATAGCCCAGGCCCTAAACGCCGGATTTCAGGTATATAAGACTCCGGGCAACAGCAACAGCCAGGTGGGGGTGCCCATTACCATAGCGGAGATCCCGCAGTCGGCTGAGATTGGAGTCATTGAGCTGGGAATGAGCGAGCCGGGGGAGATGGAACGCATTGCCAGGGTTGCCAGGGTGGACTGTGCCGTCATGACCAACATAGGGGTGGCCCACATCGAACAGCTGGGCTCCCAGGAAAACATCCTGGAGGAGAAGCTGCATATCCAGGACGGAATGCCGGCAGATGGCATACTATTCTTAAACGGCGACGATCCCCTTCTGGCCTCAGTGGTTCCCAAGGAGGGCAGAAAGAAGGTGCTCTACGGACTGGGCCGGGACTGTGACTACAGGGCGGAGGATCTGCACCTGGAAGAGGGCTATCCCGTGTTCACGGCGGTTCACGGGGACAGAAGGGTCCCGGTGCGCCTCCAGGTCATGGGAAGCCACATGGTGAGCACTGCCATGGCAGCCCTGGCAGTGGCGGATACATACGGGCTTTCCATGGAGAAGGCGGCTCTTGCCCTGGGACAGTTTAAGGGCTATAAGGGACGCCAGCAGATATTTGAATGGGGCGGCGTCACGGTCATTGACGACAGCTACAATGCCAGCCCTGTGTCCATGAAGGCAGGGCTGGAGGTGCTGGCCAGCGTAAAGGGAGAAGGACGGAGGATTGCGGTCTTAGCCGATATGAAGGAGCTGGGACCGGAAACCATCCGGTTCCATGAGGAAATAGGCTCCTACATAGGAGAGCATCCCCTGGATATGGTCCTGTTGCTTGGAGAACTGGCAGCCTGCATTGGCAGCGGTATGGATGCCGCCCGCGCGGTGACGCCCCATATTGAGATGGACTCTCTGGACCAGGTAGAAGCGTGGCTGGATGAACACATTAAGGAGGGCGACTGCGTTCTTTTTAAAGGCTCCAACAGCATGAAGCTGTCCGAGACAGTAAAGCATCTGAAGGAAGCCAGATCATGATTCTATCTGAATGCTCATATCTTTCCCTCATTTTGGGAAGAATATATGGTATGGACAGAAATGTCACAGACAGTACATTCTGAATGAGATAAGGAGAAACATTGTGATGCAGCAGAAAGATGATAAGAAGATTCTCTGGCACACCCTGGCTTTCATGGCCTTTTCAACGGTCTGGGGATTTGGGAATGTGATAAACGGATTCTCGGAGTACGGCGGATTAAAGGCCATTGTATCCTGGATTCTTATATTTGCCATTTATTTTGTGCCCTATGCCCTGATGGTGGGAGAGCTGGGCTCCACCTTCAAACATGCCGGAGGCGGTGTCAGCTCCTGGATTCATGAGACTATAGGGCCCAAGATGGCCTACTACGCGGGCTGGACCTACTGGGTGGTCCATATGCCCTATATCTCCCAAAAACCAAATTCCACTGTGATCGCAGCCAGCTGGGCCCTGTTTCAGGACAAGAGGGCCAGCGGCATGAATACCACGGTGATGCAGATTCTGTGCCTGGTCATTTTCCTGTTTGCCATGTACCTGTCCGGCAAGGGCATGGGGGTGTTAAAGCGGCTTGCCACGCTGGCTGGTTCCGCCATGTTCATCATGTCCATGCTGTTCATTGTCATGATGGTGGCTGCCCCGGCCCTGACAGACGGCTCCTTCTTGGCCATTGACTGGT
Source organism: Clostridia bacterium (assembly GCA_021201905.1). GTDB lineage: Bacteria > Bacillota > Clostridia > Lachnospirales > Lachnospiraceae > Enterocloster. The sequence continues at coordinate 2,928 of JAJQEA010000205.1, read as the reverse complement.
CCCCCTCATCCTTCATACCGGACTTCAACGCCAACTTTTTTTTGAGCCTTTCCATCCTGGTTTTCGCGGTGGGAGGATGTGAGAAGATTTCCCCCTATGTAAATAAGATGAAGGACCCTTCCAGGGATTTTGCAAAGGGCATGGTGGCCCTGGCGGCCATGGTGGCCGTGACCGCCATTCTGGGCACCATTGCCCTGGGCATGATGTTTGATTCCAACCATATTCCCCAGGACCTGATGACCAACGGCGCCTACTACGCCTTCCAGAAGCTGGGTGAATATTACCATATGGGGAATTTCTTCGTGGTGGTATACGCGCTGACCAATCTGATTGGACAGTTTTCCATAATGGTCCTGTCCGTAGACGCGCCCCTCAGGATGCTCTTAGACAGTGCGGATTCCCGTTTCATTCCCAGCAGGATGTTTGAGAAAAATGAACACGGCACCTATGTGAACGGACACCGGCTGGTGACGCTCATTGTCTGCGTGCTGATTGTGGTCCCTGCCTTTGGCATCAGGAACGTGGACGTGCTGGTGCGCTGGCTGGTCAAGGTGAACTCGGTGTGCATGCCCCTGCGTTATCTGTGGGTCTTTGTGGCCTATATTGCCTTAAAACGGGCCGGAAATGCGTTCTGCGGCGAGTACAGGTTTGTGAAGGGAAAAGCAGCAGGTATCCTGGTGGGCGGCTGGTGTTTTGTATTCACGGCCTTCGCGTGCCTGACCGGCATTTACTCAGATGACCCCTTCCAGCTGGCTCTGAATATCGTAACCCCCTTTGTGCTGGTAGGACTTGGGTTCATTATGCCATGGATGGCAGCAAAGGAGAAAAAAAGTTAAACATCCCGCATTGCCGCGGAGGTGCGTTTATGGTACAGTAGAGGAGAAATAAAGAGACAAAGGAGATGCCATATGAATATAGACAGAAAAGATATAGACAGAGAAGATATAGACAGAGAAGACTGCTTAAGCACAGCCAGAGAACTCATCGGTTTTCTTGAAAAAAGCCCCACCTGCTTTCACGCGGTACAGTCCATTGCGGACTGTCTGGAGGAGGCGGGCTTCACACAGCTTCATGAGGCAGAGAAATGGGAGCTCACAGAGGGCGGTTCCTACTATGTGACCAGAAACGGTTCTTCTATCGTGTCCTTTAAGGTGCCGGGAAAAGCATTTTCCGGTTTCCAGATCATGGCCAGCCACAGTGATTCCCCCTCTTTTAAAATCAAGGAAAATCCGGAGATGGAGGCGGAGAACCACTATGTGAAGCTGAACGTGGAGAAATACGGCGGTATGCTGTGCGCTCCCTGGTTTGACCGCCCCCCCTTTCCGTGGCGGGCCGTCTGGCAGTGAAGGAAGGAAACCGCATCGCCACAAAGCTGGTAAAGGTGGACCGGGACCTGCTCATGATACCCAACCTGGCCATCCATTTTAACCGTGAGGTCAATGACGGATATAAGTATAATGCCCAGGTGGACATGCTGCCCTTATACGGCGGAGCGGACGCAAAGGGAACCTTCATGGAGACGGTTGCTGAGAGTGCAGGGGTTAAAAAGGAGGATATCCTGGGACACGATCTCTATCTCTACAACCGTGTGCCGGGGAGCATCTGGGGAGCCAGCGGGGAGTTCCTGTCCTGCGGCCGTTTAGACGATCTGCAGTGCGCGTTTTCCACCCTGAAGGGATTTCTGGAGGGCGGACATCCGGACTGCGTGAGCGTTCACGCGGTATTTGACAATGAAGAGATAGGCAGCCTGACCAAGCAGGGGGCTAACTCCACCTTCCTGGAGGATGTGCTGAGACGGATTAACAGCGCCATGGGAAGGAGCGGGGAGGAGTACCTGATGGCCATTGCCTCCAGCTTCATGGTTTCCGCTGACAATGCCCACGCGGCCCACCCCAACCATGGAGAAAAATCAGACCCTATAAACCGTCCCTACATGAATGAGGGAATCGTCATCAAATACAGCACAAAGTACGCAACCGACGGACTTTCAGCCGCCGTGTTCAGGGCGCTGTGCCAGGAGGAGGGAGTACCCTGCCAGGCATTTACCAACCGCTCCGACATGGCAGGAGGTTCCACCCTGGGAAATATATCCAACAGCCACGTGGCTCTGAATACAGTGAACATCGGACTGCCCCAGCTATCCATGCACTCCCCGTACGAGACAGCAGGAATCAAGGATACCTGCTATCTGATTCGGGCCGCAAAGAGGTTCTACAGCACCTCCATGAAGGCCATGGGTTCCGGGAGCTACGAAGTGCGGCAGTAAATATGCGGTAATAAATGTGCGGCAGTAAATATGTGGTAATAAATGTGCGGAAATAACCATGTGGCAATAATTATGCGCAACAGATACGCGGCGGCAGATACCCAGCCATGGCCCGGAGAGGAAGAGACACCTCCGGGAATCATGGCTGGGTATTTGTTGGAACGATGAGAATTTATTGGAACGATGTGTATTTGTTGGAATGATGAGAATTTATTGGAACGATGAGTATTTGTCTGAATGATGAGAGAAAGAGGAAGGTAAGATATGTTTTCCAGAAAACAAATGATAAAGCTTCTGGCGCCCCTTATTGTGGAACAGATCATGGCGGTGCTGGTGGGAATGGTGGACGTGGTGATGGTGGCCGCAGTAGGGGAATCCGCGGTGTCCGGTGTTTCCCTGGTGGATTCCATCAGCGTCTTAATCATACAAATCATGGGAGCCCTGGCTACCGGAGGAGCCGTCATATCGGCCCAGTACCTGGGCAAGGAGCAGCCCAGGGATGCCAGGAAGGCAGCCGGACAGCTGATTTTTGTGACCATGCTTGTTTCGGTCATCATTGCCGGTATAGCGCTTGGAGGGGGGGGGGGGCGCAGGCGGTTGGGAGGATTATTTGGAAAGGTGGACAGGGCGGACATGGACACCCCCACAACCTATTAATGGAA
>JAJQEA010000066.1 GCA_021201905.1 Clostridia bacterium | reverse complement strand
GAGGGCAGAGGGCCCGAAGGCCAGCGCCTCATCTTCTCCGTGAAAGACACGGGAATCGGCATTGCCCCGGAAGCCCTGGACAGCATTTTCAACGCCTTTGAGCAGGCGGAGAAAAACACGTCGGTCAGGTACGAGGGAACCGGGCTGGGACTGGCCATTTCCAGCCGACTGGTCCAGATGATGGGCGGCACGCTGGGAGTCCGCAGCGAACCGGGAAAGGGATCGGAGTTTTATTTCACCCTGACCCTGCCCATTGGAAGGCAGGATACGCAGACACCCCGCAGCAGGGAGCCGGAGCACCATGATTTTCATGGGAGGCGTCTGCTGATTGTGGAGGACAACCTGTTAAACCAGGAGATTGCCCAGTCCCTTCTGGAGATGGAGGGCTTTCTGGTGGAGACGGCGGAAAACGGCCAGGCTGCCCTGGACGCCTTCGGGGGCCATGATCCGGGATATTATGATGCGGTGCTCATGGATATACGCATGCCTGTGATGGACGGCATCGAGGCCACCCGGCGTATCCGCACCATGGAGCGGCCGGATTCCAGGACCATTCCCATCATTGCCATGACAGCCAATGCCTTTGACCAGGACAGCAGAAAGTCCCTGGACAGCGGCATGAACGGCCATCTGTCCAAGCCGATTCGCGTGGAGGAGCTGCTGAGAATGCTGGATGCCTGCCTGTAAATGGATATGGTTGTGGATATTAGATAAAAAAACAGGAGTCATGTTCAGAAATCACGACAAAATTACTTAAAAAACGGTTTTTACCCTCCTTCTTTTCTGTTATGATAATTTCATCAGAAATGAGAAGGAGGGTATTATTATGAAGAAAAAACTGGCACTTTTGTTGGCATGCTCCATGGCTTTAAGCCTTACTGCCTGCGGAGGCGGTAACAAGGCGGCAGACACCACGGCTGCACCTGAGACCACCACGGCAGCTGCTTCGGAGGCTGCAAAGGAGGAGAGCAAGGATGGCACGGCAGACACCACGGCGGCTGAGGCTGCGGGCGGGGATATGGATGCCCTCATCGAGGCGGCCAAGGCGGAAGGCGAACTGACGGTATACGGTTCCTGCGAGGAGGAATATCTGTCTGCCGCCTGCCAGAATTTCGAGAAGCTGTACGGAATCAAGACAAAATACCAGAGACTTTCCACATCAGAGGTTTATACCAAGATATCCGAGGAAGCCGGAAAACCATCTGCCGATGTATGGTTCGGCGGAACCACAGACCCCTATAACGAGGCAGTGGCCGACGGCCTTCTGATGGAGTATGACGCCATCAATTCCAAGAACCTGATTGGCGACCAGTACAAGGATCCCACCAACTGCTGGTACGGCATCTACAAGGGCATCCTGGGCTTCATGGTCAATACGGAAGAACTGGACCGTCTGGGCCTGGAAGCACCCAAGACATGGGATGACCTGACTAAGGAAGAGTACAAGGGACTCATCATGCTGTCCAACCCCAACACGGCCGGCACGGCAAAGCTGCTCATCAACACCATGGTTCAGATGAAGGGACATGACGAGGCTATGGAGTATTTCAAAGCCCTGGACAAGAACATTTCCCAGTACACCAAGTCCGGTTCCGGCCCATCCAAGATGGTAGGCCCGGGCGAGTGCGTAATCGGTATCGGATTCCTTCATGACGGCATTTACCAGATTCTTTAGGGCTATGACAACATCCAGCTGATCGTTCCTGAGGACGGAACCTCCTTTGAGGTGGGCGCTACCGCCATCTTCAACGGATGCACACATCCAAACGCAGCCAAGCTGTGGATTGAGTATGCCCTTTCTCCTGACTGTGTGGACCACGCCAAGGAGAACGGCTCCTATCAGTTCCTGGTATTGAGCAATGCCACCCAGCCTGAGGAAGCTACCAAGTTTGGTCTGGATATGAACAATACCATTGACTATGATTTTGAGGATGCAAAGGAAAACAGTTCCAAGTACGTAGAGGACTTCTTCGCAGCTCTTGGAAGCTCCTCCGACAGCGCGGACTCCAGCCGTTTCTTGACTGAATAGGCAGGGCTCCGGCCGGTGTCCGGCATATGGAAACGTAATGTAGTGTAAACTTGCAAACGGGTGCTGCGTAATGGTTGTCATCATTCATTACACAGCATTTGTTACATTATGGTCCTGATTTTGGCAGAAGGGACCGTAAGAAATCAAGAGGAAAGAATTCCTCGGGAAAGGGGGCCTCATTGTGGCCAGAAAACAGAGCGCTGAGCTGGAGCGCAAGAAATTTTTTTCAGACCCCATACTGGTGAGTATGATTGTGGTACTGCTGGTATTCCTGGCATTGTTCATCCTGTACCCCCTTCTGATGCTGCTGGTAGACAGCTTTTATTCGGAAGGTAAGATTACCCTGGAGGTATTCGGGAGGGTGCTGAGTCTGGAGCGGTTCCAGAAGGCTTTTAAAAACACCCTGGTGTTAGGCGCCATTACAGGAATCGCATCCACTGCCATCGGTCTGCTTTTCGCCTATGTGGAGGTGTATGTAAAGCTTAAGACAAAGGTGCTTGAGAAGCTGTTTGCCATGGTTTCCATGCTTCCCGTGGTTTCTCCTCCTTTTGTGCTGTCACTGTCCATGATTATGCTGTTCGGACGAAGCGGCATTATCACACGGTCCCTTTTGGGAATCTATGATTCCAACGTTTACGGGCTTAAGGGAATCGCCATTGTGCAGACGCTGACCTTTTTCCCCGTATGCTATCTGATGCTTAAGGGACTCTTAAAGAATATCGACCCCTCCCTGGAGGAGGCGACCAGAGACATGGGAGCCACCCGGTGGAAGGTGTTTACCAGTGTGACATTTCCCCTTCTTCTTCCCGGACTGGGCAATGCGTTCCTGGTAACCTTTATCGAGTCTGTGGCGGATTTTGCCAACCCCATGCTGATTGGAGGTTCCTACGACACACTGGCCACCACCATCTACCTGCAGGTGACAGGAGCCTATGACTCCACCGGAGCCGCGGCCATGTCCGTGGTGCTTTTGTCCCTGACCGTGGTCCTGTTCCTGATCCAGAAGTATTATCTGGAAAAGAAAACCGCGGCCACCCTTACGGGAAAGGCTTCCCGCATGAGAATGCTCATAGAGGACAAGAGCGTAACGGTTCCTCTGACCATTTTCTGCGGCGCTGTGTCGGCCTTTGTCATGCTGATGTATATTATGGTGCCCTTTGGCGCGCTGTTCACCCTCTGGGGCAGGGATTACAGCCTGAGCCTTAAATGGTTCCAGTACATGTTTAAGACCAGCGGACTTAAGGCGTTTAAGGACTCCTTTGTCCTGTCCCTGATTGCGGCTCCCCTGACAGCCTTCCTGTCCATGGTCATTTCTTACCTGGTGGTTAAGAAACGGTTTAAGGCCAAGGGATTCATCGAATTTGTATCCATGCTGGCTATGGCGGTTCCCGGCACCGTGCTGGGTATCGGATATATCAGGGGTTATGCCAACGGCCTGTTCAGGACCGGCGTCATGAGCGGCCTTTACGGAACCGGCCTTATCCTGATTATCGTATTCATCGTGCGAAGCCTTCCCACCGGCACCAGGAGCGGTATCTCAGCCCTGCGCCAGATTGACAAGTCCATCGAGGAATCCGCCTACGATATGGGCGCTAACTCCGCCAAGGTGTTTATGACCGTAACCCTTCCCCTGATTAAGGATTCCTTTTTCAGCGGCCTGGTGACAGCCTTTGTGCGGAGCATCACCGCAATTTCGGCCATCATTCTTCTGGTGACGCCCGACTTCTTACTCATCACCTGCCAGATCAATGAGCAGGCCGAGAAGGGCAATTACGGCGTGGCGTGCGCCTATGCAACCGTACTGATTATCATAACCTACGGCGCGGTACTTATCATGAATACCCTGATGAAGTTCTTTGGGGTCAGCAGGAAGATAAAGCAGGAGTAAGCGCCAGCGGCATGCATCGCACGTAAGCGTCTGAAGGACAGACGCTAAGTGCTCATAGCGGGCCGCTGCGCTAAGCGGTCAAAGGACGCCCGCCAAGCGCCAGCGGCATGCATCGCACGTAAGCGTCTAAAGGACAGACGCTAAGTGCTCATAGCGAGGAGGAAAGTTGATATGGATAAACAGAAAAAAAGGTGTTCGCCTGGAACACATTTCCAAAATATATACAGATCCTAAGACAGGGAAGGAATTCTATGCAGTGCAGGATACTACCCTGGATATTGAGCCCGGCAGCTTCGTGACACTTCTGGGGCCTTCGGGATGCGGCAAGACCACCACCCTGCGCATGATCGCGGGATTTGAGAGCCCGGATGAGGGGGATATCTACCTGGGGGATGAGGCCATCAATGCCCTGACGCCCAATAAGAGGGATACGGCCATGGTGTTCCAGAGCTACGCCCTCCTGCCCCATTACAATGTATTTGACAATGTGGCCTATGGCCTTAAGATACGCAAGCTCCCCAAGGAGGAGATTCATGAGAGGGTCATGAACATCCTCAAGCTGGTGGAGATGAAGGGCATGGAGTCCCGCATGACCAACCAGCTCTCCGGGGGCCAGCAGCAGCGCGTGGCACTGGCCAGGGCCCTTGTCATCGAGCCCAGCGTACTGCTCTTTGACGAGCCCTTGAGCAATTTGGACGCCAAGCTGAGGGTTACCATGAGGACGGAAATCCGTAAAATCCAGCAGAAGGTGGGAATTATGGCCATCTATGTGACCCATGACCAGTCTGAGGCCATGAGCATTTCCGATAAAATCATTATCATGAGCAAGGGAAAGGTGGAGCAGATTGGGACGCCCAGGGAGATTTACTATCATCCCAATTCCAGGTTCGTGGCAGACTTTATCGGTGAGGCCAATTTCCTGGATGCCAAGGTCAGGTCCGCAAGCGGCGAAAAGGCGGTCATCGACGTGGTGGGACAGGAGCTTACGGTCAACAATTTTGCAAAGGCAGGGCTGGGGGATGACGCTGTGCTGGTTATCCGGCCTGAGGGGGCAACCCTGGCGGAGCAGGGCCTTTTGGAAGGCACTGTCACCCTGTCCACCTTCATGGGATCCTATCAGTACTATCAGGTCATGGTGGGGAACATGGAGATTCAGATTACGGATTATAATCCCGTGAACCGCAGGATATATGAGGTGGGGGAGAAGGCATACCTGGATTTCGATCCCAAAGGGGTTTACATCCTGTAGACCCGTTGGTATAATGGCGAAAGACAGGATACCTGTGCCGTGCTGGTTCCGGCTGGCCGGAGTAAGGACTGAGGCCGGACCGTGTGCCTCCCCCCGGGGGCAGCAGGGCCGGAGGATGTGGTTTGTCAGGCAGTATGAGGAATCGGATGGGTATGAAGAAGAGTTGGAACAAATATATTACAGTGATAGGGATGTCCCTCTGCCTGGCCGGCTGCGCAGGCAGCGGGACTTCTGCGGCTGTGGGCCATGGGGCTGACGGGGACTATGCAGGGGATGAGGAGCTGGTGATTTACTGCCCTCATCCCCTTGAGTTCATCAACCCCATAGTGTCGGAGTTTGAGGGGCGCACCGGAATACGGGTCTATGTCCAGACCGGAGGCACGGGGGAGCTCCTTAAGATGGCGGAGGAGGGCAGCGATCCTCCCTGCGATATCTTCTGGGGCGGCTCCCTTTCCACCACCAGCCCCAAGAGGGAGCTGTTTGAGCCTTACATAAGCCCCAATGAGGATATGGTGCGGGATGAGTTTAAGAACAGGGAAGGCAATATGAGCCGGTTTACAGATATTCCCAGCGTGATCATGGTGAATACAAACCTGATTGGGGATGTGGAGGTGGAGGGCTACGGGGATTTGTTAAAGCCGGAGCTAAGAGGCAGAATTGCCATGTGCGACCCTGCCACATCGTCCTCGGCCTACGAGCATCTCATCAATATGCTTTATGCCATGGGGGACGGGGATCCGGAGCAGGGCTGGGATTACGTGGAGGACTTTTGCCGGAACCTGGACGGCATCCTGTTAGGCGGCTCCGGGGAGGTGTACCAGGGGGTGGCCCGGGGAAAATATGCCGTGGGCCTTACCTTTGAGGAGGCGGCCGCCCACTACGTGGCGGACAAAGGGCCGGTGAAGCTGGTATATATGAAGGAGGGGGTTATCTCCACGCCGGACAGCGTATGTATCGTAAAGGGCAGCTGCCATGTGGAGGAGGCCAGGGCCTTTGTGGACTTTGTGACGGGCAAGGACGCCCAGACCGTTATCTCCATGAGGCTGGACCGCCGTTCCGTGAGAAAGGATGTGGAGGAACCTTCCTACCTGCCGGATAAGGAGGATATCCACATCATATACAGCAGGGAGGACGAGGTGAACTCCAGAAAAGGGACGTGGCTGGAGCATTTTGCCTCTATTTACAGCATGGTGCTTGAGGAGGATGCAGGCATGTCCGGGGAGGTGGGGAGCCAGTGAAGAAGGAACGGTATTTCCGCCATGAGCTGGAGCGCATGTTTATCGCCTACGCCATTGTCCCGGCGGTTGTATTCACCCTGGTGTGCGGCCTGCTTTTCATGACGGTGCTGCTCCACGGGAAAAAGAGCGGCAATATTGATCACAACCGGTATGTGGCCGGCCTCTTGGACAACGTGCTGGCGCGGTATGAGGAGGGGGTGGAGGAAATGGCTTCCCGGCCCGGCCTCTTTGACAGAGTCGGCGACCAGGACGGGAAGGCGGAGCTGTTTGGGATATTTTACGGCATCACCAACCGTCTGGGACTGGAGGGTGATCTGTTTGTGATGGACAGCAGCAGGAACATCCTTCTGTCCAGCCGCAGTGACCTCCCCCAGTTCCTGGATGTGCCGGAGGGCGTGTCCTGGGGCATATTTGACGATATGGACCGGGAGCCCAACAGGACGGCTCTCAGGCTGGCGGAAGGATGGAAAAACGGCGGCAGTACCATTGCCATAGGGAGGAGCGTGACGGATGGGAATAAAAAGCAGGGCTATATCCTGTGTTCCATTCCCAGCAGCCAGTTTAAAGCTCTTGTGGACAAGCCGGATATCCAGACCATTATCGCGGATCCCTTTGGCTGGGCCTATGTCAGCAGTAATTACAGCTTCTTAAACAGCAGCAACCAGGTCATGAAGGTCCTCAGGGAGTCGGGCAGGTATTTGAGCCATGAGAAACAGATGTACCTGGTCTCCAGGCAGCGGGTTCCCAGGGGAGGGTTTACCGTGTATTCCATCTCCGATATCCAGAACATCGTCATTTCCCTGGGCCTGGGCAGCGGCCTGGTCATCACGGCCCTGGTGCTCATGACCCTGTGGATGCTTCTCAACTCCAGAAAGGTGACGGAGAAAAAGGCAGAGGATTTCTATAAAATCCTGGATGTGATGGAGAATGCCAGGGACGGAAATCTGGAAGGTGTCATACGGATACAAAGCGACAATGAATTCAAAATTATTGCCGACGCCTATAACGAGACCATACAAAGCCTGAGAATCCAGATGGAGAACAACCGGAAGATGGCGGAGCTGGTGTCCATGGCCCAGAACAAGCAGCTGGAATCCCAGTTCAATCCCCATTTCCTGTACAACACCCTGGAGAACATCCGGTATATGTGCAAGCTGGAGCCCGCGACGGCGGAGCGGATGGTGTTCAGCCTGTCCAACCTTCTGCGCTACAGCCTGGACGGCAGCAAGGCAGAGGTGACGTTAAAGGAGGACCTGGAGCATCTGGAATCCTATCTGACCATCTTAAAGCGCAGGTTTGGGGAACGGTTCCGGTGCAGGATTGACGTGGAGCCGGAGGCCATGGACCTGCGGATTCCCAAGCTGGTGCTCCAGCCCATGATTGAGAACGCGGTGAAATACGGGTTTGGAAAGCAGCTCAACCTGACCGTGGAGCTGAAAGCCTATATCCATGAGGGGAAATTAATCATGATATGCCGGGACGACGGGGTGGGAATCCCCCAAGGAACCTTAAGCGAGCTGACAGCCCTGCTGGAACAGAAGGAAAATCCCAGAAGGCATTCGGGACTGTATAACATTCACAGAAGAATCGATATCCTGTACGGACGCCCCTACGGGGTGGAGATCAGAAGCGCGGAGGGGCACGGCACCACCCTGGTGGTGACCCTGCCGGTGAAAAGAGAGGAAGCAGACGGATGTTGCGTGTGTTGATTGCGGAAGATGAAGAGATGATACGAAAGGGGCTGGTCTATACCACGGACTGGCTGTCCATGGACTGTGTGGTGGTGGCGGAGGCCGCCGATGGTCAGGACGGATATGAGAAGATTCTGGAATACAGGCCGGATGTGGTCATAACGGATATCTGCATGCCCTTTATGGACGGTATAGAGATGATAAAGAAGGCCTCGGAGCAGGTAAGGTTTAAGAGCATCCTCCTGACCAGCTACGCGGATTTTGAGTATGCCAGGCGCGCCATCGAGGCCAGGGTCTGCGAGTACCTGCTAAAACCTGTGGACGAGGAAGCCCTGGCAGGCATCATGGAACGGCTGGGGGAGGAAATCGTGAGCAGCCGCCAGGTGGAGCATGTGATAGAGCAGGCGGAGATAGAGGGGGGGGGGACACCTGAACCTGGCGTACTACATCTGTCGCTTATACACAGATCCGCGC
>JAJQEA010000215.1 GCA_021201905.1 Clostridia bacterium | reverse complement strand
GGGATATATTCCCAGCTTCTGTACGGCCTGCTACAGGGAAGGGCGCACAGGCGACCGCTTCATGTCCCTGTGCAAGAGCGGGCAGATTCAAAACTGCTGCCATCCCAATGCCCTCATGACGCTGAAGGAATATCTTATGGATTACAGCTCTGAGGAGACAAGGCGCATCGGTGAGGCGCTCATAGAGAAGGAAATCGGAAGCATACCAAAGGAGAAGGTGCGCCAGATTGTCAGGGATAACCTGGTGAAGATTGAACAGGGCGTCAGGGATTTCAGGTTTTAAACAGGGAAAGAGGAGGGGATGACCATGGGAATGAACAATACGCCGGCATCGGACCGGATACATATTGGATTTTTTGGAAGGAGAAATGCCGGCAAATCCAGCGTGCTGAACGCGGTCACGGGCCAGGACCTGGCTGTGGTGTCAGACGTAAAGGGAACTACCACGGATCCTGTCTATAAGGCCATGGAGCTGCTGCCTCTTGGTCCTGTGATGATGATTGACACGCCCGGCATTGACGATGAAGGCCGGCTGGGAAGCCTGAGGGTGAGAAAGAGCTGTCAGGTACTCAACAAGACAGATGTGGCTGTGCTGGTGATGGATGCCTGTCACGGCCCGGCCGCGGAGGACTACGCCCTCCTGGAAAAGATTGGGGAAAAGCAGATTCCCTGCGTGGTTGTCTGCAACAAGGCGGATTTGGACGGAGGTTGTGGTCAGAGGCCGGAGGGGATTCCTGAATCGATTCCCGTCCTGTCTGTCAGCGCCCATACCGGTCAGGGTATTACGGCGCTTAAGGAGTGTCTGGCACAGCTGGGCAGGACCCAGGAGAACAGCCGCAAAATCGTGGGAGACCTGCTTTCCACGTCGGATCTGGCCATACTGGTGGTGCCCATTGACAAGGCGGCTCCCAAGGGGCGCCTGATTCTGCCCCAGCAGCAGACCATACGCGACATCCTGGAAGCGGATGCAGTGTCCGTGGTGGTCAGGGAAAACGGGCTGAGGGGCACGCTGGCTTCTCTGGGCAAAAAGCCCAGAATGGTCATCACCGACAGCCAGGTATTTGCAAAGGTCAGCGCGGATACGCCGGAGAATATTCTTCTGACCTCCTTTTCCATTCTCTTTGCCCGCTATAAAGGCAGCCTGGAGCCCATGGTGAAGGGCGTCAGGGCTCTGGACCGCATCCGGAAGGGAGACAAAATCCTGATTTCAGAGGGCTGCACCCACCACAGGCAGTGCGAGGACATCGGGACCGTAAAGCTGCCCAGGCGGATTCGGGAGCATACTGGAACAGAACCGGAGTTTGTGTTTACCTCAGGCACGGAGTTCCCGGACGAACTGGCAGACTACCGCCTGATTGTCCACTGCGGCGGGTGTATGTTGAATGAGCGTGAGATGAAGTACAGAATGAAATGCGCCCAGGACCAGGGGATACCTATGACCAACTATGGCATAACCATTGCTTACATACAGGGGATATTGAGGCGGAGCGTGGAACCATTTCCGGAGATAGCGGCGCTGCTGGATCGCGGCTGGGAAGAATGAGGGGGGAGGGAGTCTGAAGCGGGGCCGGGCCGTGGCTGGACGGCTGAGTAAAAAGGGGAAGTAAGTTAGGGGTAGGTGAGATAAGGTTAAGTGAGATAAGGGTAAGTGAGATAAGGGTAAGTGAGATAAGGCTAAGTAAGATAAGGGTAAGTGAGATAAGGCTAAGTGGCATAAGGCTAAGTGATATTAAGGATAAAGTGATATAAGGCAGGAGCTGTAAATCATATTTTATATGATGCAGGCTCCTGCCATTTTTGTTTTTTCACAGTCCATATATTCAGGAGCTCCCCTATAAGTTTATCATACAAAATAAAAATATTTTTTATTTTGAAAATTATATTGAAAAATATTTCTAACGTGATATACTTATAAATAAGGGGAATTAATATAGAAAACACATATAGATGGAAGGAGAAGAAATTATGAGGATTCAGGGTAAGAGAGTCTGGATAGCAGGACAGTTTATGGAAGCCCAGCTGGAGATTGAGGACGGGGTAATCCGCCGTATTTATGAGTATGGCGCGGGACCTGCGGATCAGGATTACGGGGATAAGAGAATTGTGCCGGGATTCATTGACATCCACACACACGGAGCATATGATTTTGATACAAACGATGGTCAGCCGGAAGGGCTCCGCAACTGGATGAAGCGGATTCCTGCGGAGGGCGTCACCGCCATTCTGCCCACCACCGTGACCCAGATGCCGGATGTGCTCACCAGGGCCGTGGCCAATGTGGCAGCTGTGGTGAAGGAGGGTTACGAGGGAGCGGAAATCCTGGGCATCCATTTTGAGGGACCCTTCCTGGACATGGAGTACAAGGGGGCGCAGCCGCCGGAGGCCATTGCGTCCGCATCCGTGGAGCAGTTTAAGAAATACCAGGAGGCGGCAGAAGGCCTTATCAAATACATCACCCTGGCGCCGGAGCGGGACCCGGACCACGCGCTTACCAGATACTGTTCCACCCACGGGGTGGTGGTCAGCATGGGCCATTCGGCCGCCACTTACGAGCAGGCGCTTTTGGGGATTGCCAACGGCGCGTCGTCCATGACCCATGTATATAACGGCATGACGCCTTACCACCACCGCAAACCGGGACTGGTGGGCACTGCCCTCCGGGTAAGGGATATTTACGGGGAAATTATCTGTGACGGCTGCCATTCCCACCTGGCTGCCCTGAACAACTTCTTTACGGCCAAGGGACGTGATTATTCCATCATGATCAGTGATTCCCTCAGGGCTAAGCACTGCCCTCCGGGAGGCGAGTACCAGTTAGGCGGCCATGACATTGAGATAGGAGAGGACGGACTGGCCCGCCTCAAGGGGACAGATACCATTGCGGGCAGCACCCTCAACATGAACAGGGGACTTAAGATTCTGGTGGAGCAGGCGCTGGTGCCCTTTGACACTGCCCTTAATTCATGCACCATCAATCCGGCCAGGTGTCTTGGCGTGGACCACAGAAAAGGAAGGATTGCAGCCGGGTGCGACGGGGATTTGGTTGTTCTGGATGATGATTACAGCGTACTCCAGACCTGGTGCAGAGGACGTGCAATGCTTCGGTGAAAACATGCCGTTTCGTTCCTTTTTCTTAACAATTATGGTTAGATTCCGTTATGGGGAGTCTAACCATTTTTTGATGCAAGCCTCTGGGCGGGGAACCGCCAGGCATCTGCAGCCCCCTCAGGCAGAGCCCCGTTGAAAAAAGGCCCCCTCGGCCATTTTTTTGTGTAACAGGTGTTATGATTTCCGGTCATATTGTCGATATAATAACAAGAAACATCTTTGACGTGTAATTATTTGCGTATATGTAACAAAAACAAGAGATGTGGGAAACATAAGGGGGACGAAACATTATGAAAATTGGAATCCGGATTAAAATGCTTTTAGGTATCATGGTACCTGCACTGGCGGTGCTTCTGCTGTCGGGAGCGCTGATCGGCGTGTCTGCGGGGGGATATGCCAAGGAACAGGCCAGGGAAAAGCTGACGTCTGATTCTCAATCCGCTGCCAATGAGGTGGATACCTTCTTTACCGGACATTTAAAAGCGGTTGAGCAGTCCGCCCAGGAAGCCCTGGTCATCGACTTCATGCGTGACCTGAAGGGCAGCCAGCGCGCCAGTGCGGCTCCCCGCTATGATGAGGTGATGGAGGCCATGGCGGTGCGTCAGGCCCTGGATCCATCTACCATACTGGGGGTCTGGCTGGCTGATACCGATTCCGGCCAGCTGTTTCAGCCGGACGGCTTTATCAGTGATCCGGGATGGGACGTTACGTCAAGACCATGGTTTGAGTGCACAAAGACAAAGAAGCCTGTTATGACGGAGCCATACATAGATGTTAATACGGGTCTCCCCATTGTGACGGCGGCGGCACCTGTGATTGACCGCCAGAGCGGGGAAGTGTACGGGGCTTCCGGCACGGATATTAATTTGGATACCCTTCAGCAGCGTATCAATGAGGTGAAGCTGGGGCAGACAGGATTTCTTGTGCTCATGAGCGGCTCAGGAACAGTTCTCTGCTACCCGGATACGGAACAGGTAGGGAAATCCATTTCAGAAATCAATATCTCAGGTGAAGTAAAGCAGGCTGTGCAGAACGGATTGACCGGGAATTATATATATGAGATAGACGGAACCCGGTACTACGGGAATCTTACCAGAATAGACAGCGCGGGGTGGTATGTACTCTCCGCCATGCCGGAGACAGAGGCGCTTCAGGGCTTTTATTCGGTCATGCGCATGTCGGCAGGCACATTTGCAGGCAGTATGGTCCTTATGGTGGCGGCCGTCCTGCTGATCTCCAATGGCATTACGCATCCCATGAAAAAACTTGCTGATGCCGCACACAGGATTGCGGACGGGGAACTGAATGTAGAGACGGGCGTGCGCTCAAAGGATGAGATCGGACAGGTTGCCTCCGCCATGGAACGCACCGTGTCAAAGCTTAAGGACTATATTGAATATATCAATGAGACCACCAGGGTCCTGGATGAAATCGCTGACGGCAATCTTCGGTTTGAACTGGAGCTTCAGTACGAAGGAGATTTTGCGAAAATCAGGGATGCTCTGATGCGGATTCGGACTACGCTGAACGATACCATGGGCAGTATCCTCCAAACAGCGGAACAGGTGACGGCCAGTTCGGGCCAGGTGGCGGACAGCGCCAGCAGCCTTGCGGACGGAAATGCCAGGCAGGCCAGCTCCGTGGAAGAACTTGCCGCCACCATCAATGAAATATTTACCCATGTAGATTCCAATGCCAGGCGCACCGAGGAGGTCAGCGGGCGCTCTGTGGAGATGGACCACCGGGTTGCGCTCAGCAACACTCAGATGCAGGATCTGGTGAAAGCGGTAATGGATATCAGCAATAAGTCGGGCGAGATAGGGAAGATTATCAAAACCATCGAGGACATAGCGTTCCAGACGAATATTCTGGCTTTAAACGCGGCGGTGGAGGCGGCGCGGGCTGGTGAGGCCGGGAAAGGCTTTGCCGTTGTGGCGGATGAGGTGCGGAATCTGGCAAATAAAAGCGGCGAGGCGGCTAAGAATACCACATCTCTGATCGAAGAGTCGCTCCGGTCCATTGATAACGGACAGAAGATCGCCAATGAGACGGCTCAGACACTGGGGCAGGTGGTTACCAGCGCACAGCAGATCGCGGAGGCGGTGGAGGACATATCAAAGGCTTCCACGGAACAGGCCAGATCCCTGGATCAGGTGCGTATCGGGATCGAACAGATATCAGGAGTGGTTCAGACAAATGCCGCTATGGTGGAGGAGAACGCTGCAACAGGAGGCGAACTTTCAGAGGAAGCAAAGAAACTTTTTGATTTGATTTCCCGATTCCGGACGGACAGGAAGAGGTAACAGGTCTTTGAACTGTTACGAAATTTTCGATAAAATCCTTGAAAATGCTTGCATTTACGGCAGCATGATGGTATAATGTATATGATAACTAATGTAGATTACTGATAAAAGAGTGGACACCAGTCCACTCTTTCGTTTTGGAAAGACAGGAAAGGTGGTGGAACGATGGAAAAAAAGGAGAGCTATGAGAGCCGGGTGGAGAAACACCTCCTTCCACTGATGGAAGAGCATGGGTTTGAACTGGTAGACGTGGAATATGTAAAAGAAGCAGGTACCTGGTACCTGAGGGCTTATATAGATAAAGAAGGCGGAATTGCCGTGGATGACTGTGAGGTCATTAGCAGGGCCTTAAGCGACTGGCTGGATAAAGAGGATTTTATTGACGACAGTTATATTCTGGAAGTCAGTTCGCCGGGACTGGGCCGTCCTCTGAAGAAGGAAAAGGACTTCGTAAGAAGCATGGGCAAGGATGTGGATGTAAGGCTTTACCGTCAGCTTAACAAGCAAAAGGAATTTACAGGCGCCCTCAGTGCATATGATGAAAATACTGTGACGCTGACCATGGAAGACGGAAGCCAGATGGTATTTGAAAAAGCGGACATTGCCCTGATACGGCTTGCGCTGGATTTTTAGTTAGATCATTCACATGCTGAGACATGGATAGGAGGATAAACATGAACAAGGAACTGTTAGAGGCAATGGAGGTATTGGAGAAAGAGAAAAACATTTCCAAAGATACGCTCATTGAAGCCATTGAGAACTCTTTACTCACTGCCTGTAAGAACCATTTTGGTAAAGCCGATAATGTAAAGGTCACGGTGAACCCCAATACCTGTGACCTTGCAGTATATGCAGAAAAAGCGGTTGTGGAAAACGTGGAGGACGATTGTCTGGAGATGAGCCTGGCGGACGCCAAGATGCTGAACCCCAAGTATGAGATTGGGGATACGGTACAGATTCCGCTGGATTCCAAGAAATTCGGCCGTATTGCCACACAGAACGCAAAGAACGTGATTCTGCAGAAGATACGCGAGGAAGAACGCAAGGCACTGTACAACGAGTATTATATGAAGGAAAAGGATGTCATGACCGGCGTGGTGCAGCGCTATCTGGGAAGGAATGTGAGCATTAACCTGGGCAGGGTGGACGCCATCCTCAATGAAAGCGAGCAGGTAAAGGGCGAGACGTTCCGTCCCACGGAGCGGGTCAAGGTATATGTCATCGAGGTAAAGGATACGCCGAAGGGCCCCAGGGTTTCTGTGTCCAGGACACACCCGGACCTGGTGAAACGTCTCTTTGAATCCGAGGTGGCCGAGGTCCGTGACGGTACGGTGGAAATCAAGGCCATTGCCAGGGAAGCAGGTTCCAGAACAAAGATCGCGGTGAAGTCCAATGAGGCCAATGTGGATCCGGTAGGCGCATGCGTGGGACTCAACGGTTCCAGGGTCAATTCCATTGTAAGTGAATTAAAGGGTGAAAAAATTGACATCATTAACTGGGATGACAATCCCGCGTACCTGATTGAAAATGCGTTGAGCCCGGCCAAGGTTATCTGCGTGGTGGCGGACGAGGAAGAGCGGGAAGCCCAGGTCATAGTGCCGGATTACCAGCTGTCCCTTGCCATCGGCAAGGAGGGCCAGAACGCCAGACTGGCCGCAAGGCTTACAGGCTTTAAGATTGATATTAAGAGTGAGACCCAGGCCAGGGAAATGGGACTCTTTGAGCAGATGGGCCTCCAGTACGGCGACACGTCGTCTGAGACCTATGAGGAAGAGCCGGAGGAAACAGAAAGCTACCAGAAATATGAAGAAAACTATCAGGAAGACGGAAGCGAACAGTAAAAGGGATACTCTGAGAAGGTTAGGAGTGATGTAAGTGAGCATGAAAAAAGTTCCGCTCAGGCAGTGCATTGGCTGCCAGGAGATGAAGAGTAAGAAAGAAATGATAAGAGTCATAAAAACCGCCGAGGATGAGATTATGTTGGATGCCACAGGCCGCAAGAACGGCAGAGGCGCTTACCTGTGTCCATCAATGGAATGCCTGAAGAAGGCAGTGAAGGGAAAGGGACTGGAACGTTCCTTCAAGATGGCCATTCCCAAAGAGGTGTATGAAACTCTGGAAAAGGAGATGGAAGAACTTGGCAGATAACAAAAGGCTGTTAAGCCTGGTGGGCCTTGCAACAAGGGCCAGGAAGGTGGTCAGCGGCGAATTTTCGACGGAGAAATCAGTAAAGAGCGGAAAGTCCCATTTGGTAATCGTATCGGAAGAGGCTTCGGACAATACGAAGAAAAAGTTTACCAACATGTGTACTTACTATAAAGTCCCAATCTATCTGTTTGGAACAAAGGACGAACTGGGGCATGCCATGGGGCAGGAGTTCAGGGCGTCACTGTCAGTGGAGGATGCAGGTTTCGCAAAGTCAATGGTAGAACGAATGAATATAAACGGAGGTAGCTTGAATGAGAGTAAGTGAACTGGCAAATGAACTGGGCAAGACCAGTAAGGAGATATTGGAAATTATTAAGACGAAGGATAAATCAGCTGTATTGTATGCAGCATCGAATGTGACAAAGGATCAGGAGAATATTGTGCGCTCTTTTGCAAATCCTAAGAGGGACGCAAAACCTGCCGCACCGGAGCACAGGACGGAGGCTCCTAAAACAGAGGCGCCCAGAACAGAAGCCCCAAGAGCGGAAGCTCCAAGGACAGAAGCGCCCAAGACAGAGGCTCCCAAGGCGGAGGCCGCAAAGAGCCAGGACGGCGCGTCAAAGGGTGAGCCGGCTAAGAAGAAGCTGACAGCCGTGTTCCGTCCCCAGAACGCCCAGCAGCAGATTAAGCGTCCGGTTCCCCCAAAGCAGCAGGGAGGA
The DNA here is from genome assembly GCA_021201905.1 of Clostridia bacterium. Classification (GTDB taxonomy): domain Bacteria; phylum Bacillota; class Clostridia; order Lachnospirales; family Lachnospiraceae; genus Enterocloster. Next base: position 299 of record JAJQEA010000215.1, on the reverse strand, counting down.
AACCAGGGCCATACGGCTCCTGCCCCGACCCCGGCGCCCCAGGCAGCCCAGCCGGCACCACAGGCAGCTCCGGCAGAGCCTGTAAAGCCACAGGTTCAGGCCCAGTCCGCGGATACGGTTTCAGAGAGAACCGCAGCACCGCAGCCAAGCCCGGCGCCACAGGCAGGAGTTCAGCCGGGAGCCCAGGGAACTGCGCAGGACAGCCGTGACACAGCCAGGAGCCAGGGAGGCTACCAGGGCAACCGCGACAACAACAGAAGCCAGGGCGGCTATCAGGGAGGCGGCTACCAGGGTAACCG
>JAJQEA010000058.1 GCA_021201905.1 Clostridia bacterium | reverse complement strand
CCCCCCCCCCTGGCCTCCTAAAAGGAACAGCTCCACATGGCTCAGATGGGACAGCACGCCTGCGCTGGCCAGGGAATTGGTGATGACCAGAAGATGTTTGGAGGAATCATCCCTGATATACTGGGCCAGATAATAACAGACAGAGGAATCGTCCAGGATGATTGTGTCCTGGTCCTCAATGTATTCATAGGCCTTCCATGCAATCCGGCGCTTCCTGTCGCTGTTTTTAAACACATTCCCGGCGTCAAAGGGCACCATGAGCTGTCCGCCCACCTTTACCGCGCCGCCGTGAATCCTCTTTGCAAGGCCCTTTTCCTCCAGCTTCTGTATATCACTGCGAATGGTCACCTCCGAACAGTTTAACTCCCTGCTCAGCTCCGCTACCTTTACGCTGCCTGTACTGTCCAGGCGGGCGGCAATGTATTCCATTCTCTTATTTGACATGACTAACCTCTCTTTTCACACTCGCCTCCGCTATGCCGTCCTACACCAAATGAAGGGGAATATCCTTCTCAGCAATGAGATCCTGCCATTCCTGGCTCAATCCGTCATCTGTCACAATTTCATCAATCTCTTCCAGTTCAGCAAAATATCCCGGCTTTACCTGGCCGAACTTGCTGCTGTCCGCCACCAGTATCTTCTGCAGGGATGATTCCAGGGCCGCCTTTTTTGTGGCCACCTCATAATTGTGCGCGCAGGTCATGCCCAGCTTTTCATGGACACCGGAGGCAGAAACAAACATCTTGCTGGCCCTTGTCCTCCTTATCAGCCCTATTCCCTCAACGCTCTCAAACATCAGGTCGTTCCGGTGGAAATATCCGCCGGCAAAAATCAGGGAAAGCTTCTCATTGCCCTGAAGCTGGGACAGGATATGGTAATTATAGCAGAGCACCGTGAGCTGCGTCTGTTCCGGTATATATTTGGACAACACGCCTGTGGTGGTTCCCGAATCCAGAATCAGGATATCCCCCTCCTCAATCATCCCCGCCGCAAACCGGGCGATTCTGTCCTTTTTATCAAAATTGCGGATCTGCTCCGAAGAGTACAGATATTCGTCGTGTTCCCGCGCTGCCGGCTCAGAAGCCTGATTTTCGTAAAACAGACGGTTTTCTTTCAGATAATCAATATCACGGCGGATGGTCATCTCCGAGACCTGAAAACGGTCTGCCAGCTCCCTGATTGATAATACGGGAGATTCCTTCAGCGTATCCAAAAGCGCATAAATCCTGAGATCCCTTTTTCCCATAAGTTCTGTTTCCCCTCCTGTCGCAATCCTGCTGCGGCCCATGGGTGCACAGCGTTACGAATCTGACTGTAAAATATTATAATTGTATTTTCAGAAAATGTCCAGATGTTCCTGACCTCATGAAAATGTTATATAATGTTCTGAAAATGTTATTTTTACATTTTATTTCACATTTTTTTTGATAATATATCTTGATTTTTACATTTCAAAATGTTAATATATGCTCATAGTAACATTAATTAACATTTTTATCAATGTGGAGGTCAAAATATGAGAACAATTGTAATCGGGTGCGACAATGCTGCTGTACATTTAAAAAATGAACTCATGGATTTTATGGAGAAAAAGGGATATACCGTGGAGAATATGGGATGCGACAGCACTGAGGATTCTACCTATTATCCCTATGTGGCGGAGAAGGTGTGCCAGGAAATCATAAACAGCGGTTATCAGAAGCACGGTGTGCTGATCTGCGGCACAGGGTTGGGTATGGCCATGACTGCCAACAAATTCAAGGGCATCCGCGCCGGAGTCTGCCATGACATCTTCTCGGCGGAGCGCTTAAAGCTGAGCAATGACGGCAATGTGATCTGCATGGGCGAGCGTGTGATTGGAGCCGAGCTGGCAAAGCGGATTCTGGAAAAATGGCTGGAGCTGGAATTTGTGGACTGCGCATCCACATCCAAGGTGGAGGCCATCAAAGAAATTGAAGGCGAAAATCTCAAATAGCGGAGGCGGCTTGATGAAAAAACTGAATCGGTTATATCTTGGCACAAACACAAAGATGTACAAAACCATTGCGGACACAGCTTCATTTCTGACACAGCTCCACCAGCTCACAGAGGACCTGGCAGACAGCCCTCTTACCCTGTTTGTCATCCCCTCCTTCACCTCCCTGGAGTCCGCTAACAGGATTACGTCCCAATCCCACATCAGGCTGGGGGCCCAGAACATGTGCTGGGAGGACCAGGGACAGTTCACCGGAGAAATCTCACCTGTCATGCTAAAGGAAGTGGGGGTAAGCATAGTGGAAATCGGCCACTCGGAACGCCGCCACGTCTTCAGGGAGGATGACTTTGACCAGGAAAAAAAGACGGCAAAGGCAGCCCGGTCCGGTTTCACTCCCCTGCTGTGCATAGGGGAGACCCTGACCCAGAGGGAATACGGCCTGAGCGAAGAGACCCTGAGCACCCAGTTAAAGGTGGGACTTCATTCTGTCACCGAAGCACAGGCAAAACATCTCTGGATTGCCTACGAACCCGTATGGGCCATCGGTGTAAACGGCATCCCCGCGGACAGTGACTATGTGGCTGCGCGCCATGGGGGCATACGGCGGATTCTGTGCGCACGCTTTGGCGAGGAACAGGGAAGCCGCGTCCCCATTCTCTACGGCGGCAGCGTAAATCCCCAAAACGCCCAGGAGCTGATTCAGCTTCCGGACGTAGACGGTCTCTTTATCGGGCGCAGTGCCTGGGACTCCTCCCAGTTCAACCGCATCATACGCCAGGTCATGCCTTTATACATGAATAAATAGCAGGAGGAAAATCACGGATGCACAATCTGCTTGTGGCCCAGTCCGGCGGCCCCACATCCGCAATCAACGCCACCCTGTCCGGAGTCATCACAGAAGCCATGATTCAGGGCGGTATTGACCGGATATACGGGGGACTCAACGGCATTGAGGGCATTTTACAGGAAAAAATAATCGATTTGCTGGATTATATCAATAACACAATGGATCTGGACAAACTGGCCCAAACCCCTGCCGCCGCCCTGGGTTCCTGCCGCTTCAAGCTGGCCGGGCCGGAAGAGGACGCCGCCCAGTACCGGGTTCTGATTGATATTTTCCGGAAATATGAAATCTCCTATTTCATATACATAGGCGGGAATGACTCCATGGACAAAGTGGATAAGCTGGCCAGATACTGCCGTTCCCAAAAGATTGAAGATATAAAAATCATCGGGGCGCCAAAGACCATTGACAATGACCTGATGGAGATTGACCACTGCCCTGGCTTTGCCTCGGCGGCCAAGTATATTGCCACCACCTTCGCGGAGCTGGAGAGGGATGTGGCTGTCTACGATTCCTTTGGGGTTACCATCGTGGAAATCATGGGGCGGAATGCAGGCTGGCTCACTGCCGCCTCGTCCCTATCCAGGGTAAACAGCAACCGCGGACCTGATTTTATTTACCTCTGCGAAGTTCCCTTTTCCATCAGCCGGTTTCTGGAGGACATACGCAGCCGCCAGTCTGAAAACAGAAATCTGCTGGTCGCTGTCAGCGAGGGCGTCCGGGATGAAAATGGGACCTATCTGTCTGAGCAGACTCCCGGCAACAGCCCCGACCGGTTCGGCCACAAGGATATCGCGGGAACCGGCGGCGTCCTGGCCCAGATTGTCCGGAATGAACTGGGATGCAAGACCCGTTCCCTGGAGCTCAATCTCATGCAGCGCTGCGCCGCCCATCTGGCCAGCCGCACGGATTTAAACGAATCCCGGCTTCTGGGAACAAAGGCGGTTCAGTGTGCAGTCCAGGGACAGACCGGAAAAATGGCAACCCTGCTGCGCCTGCCCTCAAAGGACCGTTACCGGATTCAGTTTGCCTCCGCGGACGTGTCTCTGGTTGCCAACCGCGAAAAAACAGTCCCCCGGCAGTGGATTAACCGGTCAGGCAACGACATTACCCGGGAAATGACGGATTACCTGACACCCCTTATCGAGGGAGAGGTTCTGGTTCTGTACAGAAACCGCTTTCCTGAATATTTCACCATATCACTTGCATGAGATCCGCGCATAGGATCCGTGCATACATATTAAGGAGAACCGCTTTGGCAGTTCTCCTTATCCCATCCTACAAAAATTCAATCTGTTCTTCCCTGTCCACAGGTATCTTGAAGCCGGAAACCAGTTCATCATAACATTCTTCACACAAATCAAAATGATGGACCTGTCCGTCCTTCTCAGAAAAATAATCCCACGCATGGTCAATACTGATGCATCCTTCCCGGATGATGCCCTGCTGCACCACCAGCTTCTTTCCGCAGCAATTGCATATTATTGTTTCCAGCTGTCCATTTTTATTGTACCTTTTCATATGAACCCTCGTCTTTCTCTGTCATCGTATCCTTTCATTCATTCCCTTATCTTCCCCTTAAAGAAAAAGGAGAGGAATGTCCGGTTCCTCTCCATTATATACATAAAATATTCACATTTTAAGTGGTAATTCTTTCATATTGTCCGGTTCCACATGATGACGGCATCCTCGGCAGGATTGTGATAATATCCCTTCCTGACAGCCTCCTGCCTGAAACCATAGGAATCATACAGGTTTCTGGCTCCCAGGTTGCTCTCCCGGACCTCCAGGGCAATGGCCCGGACCCCTCTGGACCTGGCAAAAGTCACCATGGCATCCATGAGTTCCCGCGCGATTCCCTGACGCCTGTAATTGGGATATACCCCAATCCGCTGTATCTCCCCCTCGTCCGCCAGAATCCTCACAACCGCATATCCCAGGATGGCTCCGTGGTCCGCATAGACAAAATACGTATCCAGCCTGCTGTCCAGGCCCATGCGTATCAGATTCTCAGACCAGCTCTCCGAAAAGCATACCCGCTCCAAATCAGCCACCTGCTCAATGTCCTGGCCCGTCATGGGGCGCACCCCGCGAATCAGCTCCATTTCCCTGCTCCTTTCTGTTGCCGTGGCAGTTCAGACCATGAATCTGCCGCCTTAATAATCTCCCGGAAGCTTTTCGGCAGCTCCGCCGGCAGACTGCTCTGCCTCTCTCTGGCGCTCAGCCTGGGGCTTTCTCAGATAATCCGGCGTGAACTCTGCCGCTGTCACCACCCGGGCGCCGGGACAGCTCTCTGCGTCCAAAATCGCGTTCATGCCCAGGGCAGCCACGGAGGCAGCCCTCTGCCGGTTCATCTGGGCCGGCGCAAAGGCATAGGGCACGGTGAGCATTTCCCTGATAATATCCTTATATACAGGCACACCGTCTCCCAGGAATACGACCCTCTCTCCCTTTTCATTGAGTAGTCCCGCCAGCTCCCGCATATCCATGGGCTGCTGCTCCATCACCACCTCCAGGCCGTCCCTGGTATGGTAGAGCCCCGTATAGACCTGGCTGCGTTTTGCATCCATGACAGGACAGATCAGTCCCTCTGCCCCCCACATATTGTATGCCATGGCATCCACGGTGGGAACATGGACCAGAGGCTTTTTAAGAGCCAGACCCAGCCCCTTTGCCGTGGCAGCTCCTATGCGCAGCCCGGTAAAGGAACCCGGACCGCCGGCAACCGCTATGGCGTCAATGGTATCCATATCCAGCTCCAGAAGCTTTACAATCTCATCCAGCATAGGGAGCAGGGTCTGTGAATGAGTCTTTTTAAAATCCACTGTATACTCTGCTGTCAATATGTCATCTGTCACCAGGGCCACACTGGCCACCAGGGATGAACTCTCTATTCCCAGTACTCTCATCCTCTATCCTCCACACAAATCCGCCTATAATCAAATCCCTTTTCCAAATCCTTTTCAATGGTCACCCAGGTCGCCTTCTCAGGCAGTATCTCCTCAATCAGGCCGGGCCACTCGATGAGGCAGACGCCCTCTCCGAAGAAACAGTCCTCATAGCCGATTTCATCCATCTCGCTCACATCACCAATGCGGTACACGTCAAAATGGTACAGGGGAAGCCGTCCGTCCTCATACTGCTGCAAAATCGTAAAGGTGGGACTGTTCACCGGCCCCTCTATGCCCAGGCCGGCCGCAAAGCCCTGTGTAAACACAGTCTTTCCCACGCCCAAATCACCGCTCAGGCAGACAATCTGTCCGGGCCCTGCTTCCCTTCCCATCTTTCGTCCCAGCTCATATGTTTCTTCCGGTTTCCGCGTCTCGATTACCATTTCCTACCTCGCTTCATTCTTACTTTACGCCCTTCATGGTCAGTGAAATCCTCTTCTTGGCCAAATCCACGCTCAAAATTTTTACATCCACAACATCTCCCACACTGATAGCCTCCAGCGGATGCTTGATGTACTTGTCCGTCATCTGGGAGATATGTACCAGACCGTCCTGATGAACGCCGATATCCACAAAGGCGCCAAAATCAATGACGTTGCGCACGGTTCCCTTTAACACCATTCCCGGCTCCAAATCCTTCATCTCCAGGATATCGCTTCTTAAAATGGGCCTGGGCATCTCGTCCCTGGGGTCCCTGGCGGGCTTTTCCAGCTCTCCGGCAATATCCCGCAGGGTTATCTCTCCTATGCCCAGCTCCTGCGCTGTCCTCTTATAATCCTTTATCTTCCGGCTGATTCCCACCAGACCTCCCCGGGACAGCTCCTCGGGCTTATAGCCCAGCTTTTCCAGAAGCTTTCCGGCTGCGTCATAGCTCTCAGGATGGACGCTGGTGCCGTCCAGAGGATTGTCGCCCCCGGTAATGCGCATAAAGCCGGTGCACTGCTCAAATGCCTTGGGTCCCAGCTTGGCTACCTTTAACAGCTGCTTTCTGCTCTTAAATGCCCCGTTCTCTTCCCTGTAGGCCACAATGTTCTTGGCCAGGGTCTTATTGATGCCGGACACATATTCCAGAAGGGAGGCCGAGGCTGTGTTCAGATCCACGCCCACCTTGTTTACGCAGTCCTCCACCACGCCTTCCAGCGCCTCGCCCAGACGCTTCTGGTTCATATCATGCTGGTACTGGCCCACGCCGATGGACTTGGGGTCAATTTTCACCAGCTCGGACAGCGGGTCCTGGAGACGTCTGGCAATGGATACCGCGCTCCTCTGGCCCACGTCAAAGGCAGGGAATTCCTCGGTGGCCAACTTGCTGGCAGAGTATACGGACGCTCCTGCCTCATTTACAATCACATACTGGACCTGTTCCCTGATTTCCTTCAGCAAATCCACGATAATCTGCTCCGACTCCCTGGACGCGGTTCCGTTTCCAACGGATATAAGGGAAATGTTGTATTTCTGAATGAAATTCTTCAGTATCTTTTTGGATTCCTCCACCTTGTTCTGAGGGGCTGTGGGGTAAATGACCACTGTATCCAGCACCTTTCCCGTGCTGTCCACCACGGCCAGCTTACATCCGGTGCGGAAGGCAGGATCCCAGCCCAAAACCACCCGTCCCACAATGGGAGGCTGCATCAGAAGCTGTTCCAGGTTCTTTCCAAATACCTTGATGGCGCCTTCCTCTGCTTTTTCCGTCAAATCGTTTCGGATCTCCCGCTCTATGGAGGGGCCGATGAGACGGCCGTAGCTGTCGGCCGCCACTTCCCTGAGGATGGGCGTGGTATATGGGTTGTCCCGGACAATGGTCTGCTTTTCCAGATACCCCAGAATCTGCTCCTCAGGAGCCAGGATCTTCACAGTCAGCATCTTTTCATTCTCGCCCCGGTTCAGGGCCAGGATGCGGTGGCCCGCAGCCTTCTTTACAGGCTCCTCATAATTATAATACATCTCATAGACAGACTGGGCCTTCTCATCCTTGGCGGTGGACTGGATGACACCCTTGTTCATGGTTATGTTCCTGATGTAGGTACGGAAGGCCGCGTTATCTGAAATGCGCTCCGTCAGTATGTCCCTGGCTCCCTGTATGGCCTCCTGAACGCTGGCCACTCCTTTTTCCTCCGACACAAAGCCGGCAGCCGCCTTCTCAACCGGCTCACCTGTCATCTGCATACTGATAAGGTCTGCCAGGGGCTCCAGCCCCTTTTCCCTGGCAATCATGGCCCTTGTCCGGCGTTTGGGCTTGTAGGGACGGTAAAGGTCCTCCACCGCCACCAGAGTCTGGGCCTCCTTTATCTTGAGCTCCAGCTCCGGAGTCAGCTTCTCCTGCTCCGCAATAGAGGCAATGACCTGGCTCTTGCGGTCTTCCAGGTTGCGCAGGTATTTTAACCGCTCATCCAGATTTCGCAGTACCTCGTCGTTTAAGGAGCCGGTTGCCTCCTTCCGGTATCTGGCAATGAACGGAATCGTATTTCCCTCATCAATGAGTTTGACGGCTGCTTCCGCCTGATGGCGTCCGATATTCAGCTCTTCCGCCAGTTTTTTAATAATATCCATGGTAAACCTCGCATATCTGTAATCTAACTAACTGTTATATTATAGTGCATCCCAACCGCTTATGCAAGTTCTGGCAGAAAGTCTCCGCTGAAAGTTCCCCGCATATGGAAAGCTTCTTCATCTGGACAGTGCCGGTATTTCGTGATAAAATAGCCAGGATAGCAGTTACAATATTTCGGCACGGCAGAAACGGCCGCGCCTGACAAAAGAAAGGTCCTTATTCAGAATGATGAATGATACTCATAACAACCAGAAACCGCCTTCCAACAAACAGGGAAAGAACTTCACGTCCTCCGAACGCCTGGGCACCTGTTCCATGATAGCAGGCATTATCGGAATCGTGTGCAGCCTTTTCTATCTGCCCATGTCACTGGCCTATAACCAGACCGCCATGCCCACAGGCCTTGTCTGCGGCGTCATCGGCATCCTCCTTGCCCTCATGGCCAGGAACGCCGATATAAGCCCCAGGAAAGCCTTTAATGCCAGGGCCATTGCGGGGCTGGTATTAAGCGTCATTGCCATCACCCTTACATTTTTCTTTTTCTATGCCCTGGCCAGCTACTATGAGGCTCTAAGCGACCCTGTGACCGGACCTCAGATTAATGAGTTCATCAACCGGCTCCAGGAACAGCTGAACCAGCAGATGCAGCTGCCCAAAACCACCGGCTTTATCTGGTTTTAGTGCCTGCTCCGTCCCCATTGGCGCTGGTTTCCATTCCATTGCTGCCGCTCCCCCGCTTCGTTCATCCGGCTCAGCGCGGCCACAGCGGAAGCAGGTCCACACCTCTTACCACCAGCATATAGTTTTTGTACACCCAGTTCACCAGCACAATGGCTGCGCCGGTGTAAACCAGCAATTTTTCATGCCCCAGATAATATCTGGGGTTTTTGCCGCCCTGGACACCCCGAAGCTTACCAGTTCAGCCGTCAGCACCACTGCCATATAGGCCACCAGGGGATGGTACCGGATACTCAGGAGCAGATTGCCGGCCAGCAGCGCCCGAACCGCTCTGGTGCCGCCGCAGCCGGGACAGTAAAGTCCCGTTAAAAGATGAAACAGGCAGGGAAATCCCTGCCTTGTAAGTTCACCGGTAATCCGGCTTATGAGCGATGCCATATGCTACAGCACCGCACGTATCATCTGCTTGATACCGTATTCAGACCGCTCCCGTTCCCTGGTGTCATAGGAAACAGCCCCTTTCTTGAACTCACCCTCTGTCATCTGGGCGGTGAGGAAGGCGAATTCATCCATTCCGTAAAGCTCGATTACCTCCACCTGTCCAAAGGCGTTCTTTACATCCTGCTCCTTATTGCGGTAGGAACCGGCCACCCTGGCAAAGTACCTGAACTGTGCCTGGTCCATGGATTCGATGGCCTGCTTTTCGTCTGTCCAGCCCATGGGCACGTTCTTTTTGAGATTCCGGGCCGCCTCAATGATATCAGCCACCACCGCGCTGCCCGTCGGAAGTTTTCCGGCGCCGCTGCCATAGAACATGGATGTACCCAGCATATTTCCCTTCACCAGGATGCCGTTGAATACATCATTCACAGAGTACAGGGGGCTGGTCTTGTTGATCATCACCGGCGCCACATAGGCCAAAACCCTGCCGTCCTTTATACGGCTGGTTCCCAACAGCTTCACCGATGTCCCCATCTTCTCCGCGTATTTAAAGTCAATATCCGTGATCCGCGTGATGCCCTCGGTGTAGATATCCTCATAATTCACTTCTTTCCCTGTGGCCATGGCTGTAAGAATGGCGATCTTGCGGCAGGTATCATGGCCTTCCACATCCGCCTCAGGATTGCGCTCCGCATATCCCAGATTCCGGGCCTCCTTCAGGGCATTTTCAAAGGATTCCCCCTCTTTGTCCATCTTGGTCAGGATAAAGTTGGTGGTTCCGTTTAATATTCCTGTGATTTCCTCGATGCGCTCTCCCATGAGACAGCGGTAAAGAGGACGTATAATCGGGATACCGCCGCCCACGCTGGCCTCAAAGAAGAAATTCACACGCTTTTTCCTGGCAATGGCCAGAAGCTCGGTTCCGTGGGCAGCCACCAGCGCCTTATTGGAGGTGACCACATGCTTGCCCGCCATGAGGCAGGCCTTCACAAAGGGGTAGGCCGGGTTCAGTCCGCCCATGGTCTCCACCACAATCTGCACCTCCTCGTCCTGCTCAATCACCTTGAAATCGTGGACGATCTTATCTGCCACCGGACTGTCCGGGAACTCCCTTAAATCCAGAACATATTTTAACTCCACTTCCTGTCCTGCCTGGCTTGCTATTACATCCCTGTTCTTGTCAAGTATCTCCGCCACGCCGGAACCAATGGTACCATACCCCATAACTGCTGTCTTAATCATAATCTTCCGCTCCCTGTGTTTTATTCTCCTCTGATATCGAAAGGCACGTTCTGTCCATCACTCCCTGGCAAGTATTTTGACGTAATGGATACCGTCCAGTACTTCCAGTTCCTCTATCATGCTGGATACATTGCCTGTATTCTCCCTTACCTCCACGCTCAGCGTGAGCGTTGCCACGCCGTTGACCGGAATGCTCTGGTGAATAGTCAGTATATTGGCCCTGTACACCGCTACCACATGAAGCAGGTCGCTGAGAAGTCCCTGCTCATCGTCCATCTGCACCACCAGAGTAATGGTTTTCCCCTTGGTGTTGTCATAAAAGGGAAATATGTCATCCTTGTACTTATAAAAAGAACTCCGGCTGATTCCCACCTTATCCGTGGCTTCCTGCACCGTAATGGCCCGTTCTGTCTCCAGCAGCTTCTTGGCCTCCACCACCTTCAAAAGAACCTCAGGCACGGCTTTCTGTTTCACCACAAAGTATTTGCTTTTGTCTTCCATTGTCCAATCCTTTCGTAGGCCCGCGTGTATGTCCGCATTAGAAATACATCTGTGCTCATGAGGAAGATATTAACATATTTTTATTTTAAATGCAACTGTTTTTATCTATTTCCTCACGCTAATTTTCCAATTTTTCTATGGAGCCTTTTTCTCGGTACACAAAGGAAACTCCGCCCATACACAAAGGACCGGAAATTTCCGGTCCCCTTGCGCATTGATTCTATTGGTCTGTCTTTACTCGTCTTCCCTTACATTCTTATCCGGGCATCCCAGACTCATCCAGCGGAGATAGACGCTGATAAAGTTATCGATTGACCCGTCCAGCACAGCGTCCACGTTACCGCTCTCCTCGCCTGTACGGTGGTCCTTGACCATGGTATAGGGCTGCAGCACATAGGAACGGATCTGGCTTCCCCATCCGATGTCCTTCACATCCCCGCGGATGCCCGCCGCCTTGGCCGCCTGCTCCTCCTGCTTTACCATAAGGAGCTTTGCCTTCAGCATCTGCATGGCCTTCTCCTTGTTCTGGAACTGGGAACGCTCATTCTGGCATGTCACCACGATTCCCGTGGGAAAATGGGTGATTCGGATGGCTGAGGACGTCTTGTTGATGTGCTGTCCGCCGGCGCCGCTGGACCGGTAGGTGTCCACGCGGATATCATCGGGGTTCACCTCAATATCGATGTCCTCCTCAATGTTGGGCATGACGTCGCAGGACACAAAGGAGGTCTGGCGCTTGCCCGCAGAGTTAAACGGGGATATACGCACCAGCCGGTGCACCCCGTGCTCAGAGCGCAGATATCCGTACGCGTTCTCACCGTCAATCTGCACGGTGACAGATTTGATTCCCGCTTCCTCGCCGTCCAGGAAATCCAGCACATGGGCCTTAAAGCCCTTGCTCTCAGCCCAGCGGCAGTACATGCGGTACAGTATGCTGCACCAGTCGCAGGACTCGGTTCCGCCTGCCCCTGCGTTCAGGCGCAGGATGGCATTATTGGAATCATATTCCCCGGAGAGCAGAAGCTTCATCCGCATATTCTCCAGGGTCTCCTTAAACTGTTCCAGCGTCTCCTCAATCTCAGGAATCAGGGAGGAATCATTTTCCTCGTATCCCATCTGGATCATTACCTGGATATCCTCATACTGCTGCTCCAATGCCCGGTAGGTATCCACCTCATCCTTCAGGTTCTTGGACTCCCTGACCATCCTGGTGGACTGCTCCGGATCGTCCCAAAAGCCTGGCTCCTCCATGGACTTATCTAATTCCGCGATTCTTCTGACCTTGTTGTCCAGGTCAAAGTGAATCCCTCACTTCCACTAATGGCTTCTCATACGTCGATAACGTATACTTAAAACTATCTAACTCTACCACAGCTTCACCCACTTTCAATCTATATTTTGTGAGCCCCTCATCAGGGCTGTTTCATGGTTATATGCAGTCATTTTCATAAAGGCCGGTGTTCAGATGATATCACACCGGCCCTGATATTTCGTCGATTATTTAATTCTTCCGTGGCACTGTTTGTACTTCTTGCCGGAACCGCAGGGGCATGGGTCGTTGGGGTATATCTTCTGCTCCACCCGCTTCTTGGGGGCGCTGGGGGCAGATGCATCCTTGTTCGTGCCTGTCACCTTGGTAGCCGGTTCACGCTCCACCTTCTGCTCTACGCGGATATGGAACAGAATCCGGATTGTCTCCTCCTGGATGGAAGCCATCATGGACTCGTACATCTCATAACCCTGCATCTTATATTCAACCACAGGATCCCTCTGGCCGTATGCCTGAAGGCCGATGCCCTCGCGCAGCGCGTCCATGTCATCCAGATGCGCCATCCACTTGTTGTCAATTACCTTCAGCAGGACCACGCGCTCAATCTCACGGATCTGCTCCGGCTCCGGGAACTCAGCTTCCTTTGTCTCGTAAAGCTTGATGGCCTCTTCCTTCAGGTTGTGCTTGAGCTCATTCTTCTTCATGGACTTCTTCTGTTCGTCGGTAAGAGTTACCGGCTTCAGAGGAATGACCGGAAGAAGGAGGTTATTCAGTTCCTGCAAATCCCACTTATCCGGGGTCTGGTCATCGGACACGGAGATATCCACCGCATTCTCCACTGTGTTTGTGATCATCTTGAGCACAAGATCGCGCATGTTGTCGCCGTCCAGCACCTTGCGGCGCTCTGCGTAGATAACCTCGCGCTGCTCATTGTTGACCTCGTCGAACTTAAGGAGCTGCTCACGGATACCGTAGTTGTTGCTCTCTATCTTCATCTGTGCCTTCTCGATGGCATTGGACAGCATCTTATGCTCAATCTGCTCTCCCTCCGGCACACCCATGGCCTCAAACATGGCCATAAGACGGTCTGAACCAAAGAGCCTTAACAGGTCATCCTCCAGGGACAGGTAGAACCTGGATTCACCCGGGTCTCCCTGACGTCCGGAACGGCCACGCAGCTGGTTGTCAATACGGCGTGACTCATGGCGCTCCGTACCGATGATCTTAAGGCCGCCCAGGGCCTTGGTCTCCTCGTCCAGCTTAATATCCGTACCACGGCCAGCCATGTTGGTGGCAATGGTGACAGAGCCGTGGATACCTGCGTCTGCTACAATCTCAGCCTCCAGCTCATGGAACTTGGCATTCAGTACTTTATGGGGAATTCCCTTTTTAGTCAGCATCTTGCTCAGAAGCTCGGAAGTCTCGATGGCAATGGTACCCACCAGGACAGGCTGTCCCTTCTCATGTGCCTTCTCCACCTCGTCCACAACTGCCTTGTATTTCTCTTTCTTTGTCTTATATACAGCATCCTCCAGGTCCTTACGGATCATAGGCCTGTTGGTGGGGATGACGATAACGTCCATGGCATAGATGTTGCGGAACTCTTTTTCCTCGGTCTGGGCAGTACCCGTCATACCTGCCTTCTTCGTATACTTGTTGAAGAAGTTCTGGAATGTTACGGTAGCCAGGGTGCGGGACTCCCGGCGCACATTTACGTGCTCCTTTGCCTCGATTGCCTGATGGAGTCCGTCGGAATAACGGCGGCCGGGCATAATACGTCCTGTAAACTCATCTACAATCAGGACCTCGTCGTCCTTTACAACATAATCCTTATCCCTGAACATCAGGTTATTGGCGCGCAGAGCCAGGATAATGTTATGCTGGATCTCCAGATTCTCAGGATCCGCCAGGTTTTCAATATGGAAGTACTCCTCCACCTTCTTGACGCCCTGTTCTGTCAGGTTTACTACCTTATCCTTTTCATCCACAACGAAATCGCCGGTCTCCTCAATCTCCTCGCCCATGATGGCGTCGATCTTGGAGAATTCCTTGGACACGGTACCTCTCTCCAGCTGGCGTGCCAGCACATCGCACACCTCATACAGCTTGGTGGACTTGCCGCTCTGTCCGGAAATGATAAGAGGCGTCCTGGCCTCGTCAATCAGCACAGAGTCAACCTCATCGATGATACAGTAGTCCAGGTCGCGCAGCACCAGCTGCTCCTTATAAATGGACATGTTATCACGCAGGTAATCGAAACCCAGCTCATTATTTGTCACGTAAGTAATGTCGCAGGCATATGCCTCCTTACGCTGTTCACTTGTCATGTCGTTCAGTACAACGCCAACGGTCATGCCCAGGAATCTGTGCACCTGACCCATCCACTCGGCGTCACGCTTTGCCAGGTAGTCATTGACCGTTACGATCTGAACGCCCTTTCCCTTCAATGCATTCAGGTATGCGGGACAGGTGGATACCAGCGTCTTACCTTCACCAGTACGCATCTCAGCAATACGGCCCTGATGCAGTACGATACCGCCAATCAGCTGTACAGGGAAATGCTCCATATTCAGAGTTCTTCTTGCCGCCTCACGGACCGTGGCAAACGCCTCCGGCAGAACGTCATCCAGGGTGGCGCCGTCTGCAAGCCTCTCTCTAAAGATTCTGGTCTGGTCACGCAGCTCCTCATCAGACATGGCCATCATCTCGGGACGCAGAGATTCAATCTTTGTCACGATTGGCCTTATCATCTTCAGTTCTCTTTCACTGTGAGTCCCGAACACCTTTTCAATCAAGTTCATGGTATACTCTCCTAACTTCTTCCTATATAATAGAAACTAATTTTCAACCAGCGCCCGTACCTGCAGCATCTGCCTTATCATCTATTATCTGTCTGCTAATTCCTGTCTATTCCTTGCCTTTCCACAATACCTTTTATATGTGGACTTTTCGGATAAAACACTACAAATACTGCGCCTATGATACAATCTTACTTATTGTAGCACTTGAGTAAGATTAATTCAACGGGTTAATGAAAAATTAACATTTTGTCCATTTTCTCCGGACTTATGGTCAACCAAGCAGATTGCACAAAAAATGTGTTCGATTTTTTACCTGTCCACATTATCCCCAGAAATTTATACACATTACCCCCAAAGTTATCCACATCACAGTTTGTCCATTTTAAGGCAAAAAATAGTTATACACCAACTTATCCACATTATCCACAAGTTTATAACTTTTCCGCTGTCCTTCCCCTTCCGACTTTACATTTATTTTATTTTTGTACACTTCTGATAAACTTGATAAGTACGGAAGAAAAAACACGGTTTTCTCTTGACATTTCAAGGAGTCTGCTATTAGGAATGCAATAGCTCTTTCCCGGGTTTGAAACAAATTTTTATAAAAAATTAAGATAAATTGTTAAACAATTCTTAGGTTCTGATTGTAATTTTACAATAAATATGATATAATGTCACTATCCCAAGAAAAGGAGTTGATGTTTATGCGTTATACCATAACAGGACGAAATATTGAGGTAACTCCAGGTTTGAAGGCTGCCATCGAAAAGAAGATCGGCAAGCTGGAACACTTCTTTACTCCGGACACCGAAGTAATCGTAGCGCTGAGCGCACAGAAAGACCGACAAAAAATCGAGGTGACTATCCCAGTCAAAGGCAATATCATCCGCGCGGAGGAATCCAGCTCCGATATGTATGTATCCATTGATCTGGTAGAGGAAATCATTGAGCGCCAGATCCGCAGATATAGAAAGAAACTCATTGATAAGAAACAGGCCGCCATCTCTTTCTCCCAGGCTTTTATAGAGGAAGAGGAGGAAGTACAGGATGACGAGATCCAGATTGTCAAGACAAAGAAATTTGCCATCAAGCCAACCATTCCCGAGGAAGCATGCCTCCAGATGGAGATGCTGGGACATAATTTCTACGTGTTCCTGAACGCAGATACGGACCAGGTGAACGTAGTCTATAAGCGCAAGAACGGAACTTACGGACTGATTGAGCCCGAGTTCTAAACCACAATTGATTCATAATACGGACAAGCCGGCAAAACCGCTGTATGCGGCTGCCGGCTTGTCCGTTTCTGTCTGTTATGTCCGTGTCACTTCTTAAGTCACTTCCTGGGTCGCTTCTTCCGGGCCAATAAAGGCGTTTTTATAAAACCAATCCCTCTTCCTTCAACAGATTCATCAGCTTTTCCGTTTCTTCTTCCGATGCCTCCAGCATGGGTTTGGCGCATACTCCGGTCATTCCAATCCCCCTCAGCACCATAGCCTTCTTTATAATAGGAACAAACTGTTCCGCGACTGCGTACACCGCCATAAGGCGGTCAATTTTCACCTGGTATTCCCTCAGAAGCCGGTAATCCTCTTTTCTGGCCGCCTCAGCAAGCCCAGAAGCTGTTTCCGGAGCAAAGTTGGACAGCCCTGCGATGCATCCATTCCCGCCGCTGATGACATTATGGGAGAAAAATTCATCAAACCCTGAATATACCATAAATTCAGGATATTCCCGTTTCACGGTCTGTATCAGTGCCCTGGTATGCCCCATCACATCCACGGTGTCCTTTATTCCCACAATGTTCTTCCTGCGGCGGGCCAGCTCCAGCACAATTTCCGGTTTCAGGTCATAGCCTGTCCTGGCCGGGAAATTATACAGCAGCACCGGACCATCCAGCTGCCCTGCCAGGGTATCATAAAAATTCAGTATGGAACGGTCAGGCAGGTTAAAGTAATATGGCGAGATCACCATGACTCCGTCCGCCCCCCTGTCAAGTGCAAAGCGGGACAGCTCCACACATTCCTCAAAAACGGTCCCGCCGGTGCCCACATACACGGTAACCCTGTGGTCAATATAGTCAAGAGCTTCCTGAATCATTCGTTTCTTCTCTTCCATGGGGATGGCAAAAAAACTCGCCAATGCTTCCCAATATCAAGATTCCATCCATTCCGCCCTCTATGAGCCACTGGTAAATCCTTTTATTGGCTTCCATATCCACACGGCCCTCATGGTCAAACGCGGTCACCGCAGGCGTTATATATTTCGCATCCATAAACAGCATCCTCCTCTAATCTTCATACCCTGCTCCCTCCATGGCGGACAGGGCGTTTCTGGTGTACCGGCCAAAGACGCCTCTGCGGCCCGGCCGCTGCCGCAGTCCTTCCTTTCTTCTCTCCTCCAGTATCCTCTGCACCTCCTGCGGGGATATTTCCCTGTCCTGTATTCCCACCAGTTCAAGGCTCCGTCTTTCCACGCTGTAGGATATGATGTCTCCGTCTTTTACAAACGCAAGAGGTCCTCCGGAAGCTGCTTCCGGTGAGACATGGCCGATGGCGGCTCCCCTGGTTGCCCCGGAAAACCTGCCGTCCGTGACAAGCGCCACTGTCCCGTCCAGATCCTCGTCACATACAATGGCCTCTGTGGTCATAAGCATCTCAGGCATACCGCTGCCTCTGGGCCCTTCATACCGGATTACGATAATGTCTCCCCTGTGGATTTCCTTGTTCACAACGGCCTGGTAAGCATCCTCCTCACAGTCAAAAACCCTGGCGGTCCCTTTATGCTCCCTCATTTCCTTTACACATGCGACATATTTAATCACTGCTCCGTCCGGGGCTATATTGCCCCGCAGGATGGCTATGAATCCCTTCTCTTCTGTATCCTTCACCGGAAAAATCACCTGCTCCCGCTTCAGGCCGCAGTTGCTCAGATATCCGGTATACCTGTCAAAAAAGCCATCCCTCTGCAGGTCCTCCAGATTTTCCCCAAGGGTTTTCCCGGTAACGGTCATCACGTCCAGATTCAGCATATCCTTTAAGGCCAGCTCCACCATGGGAACTCCCCCCGCAAACCAAAATGCTTCCGTCAAATGGCTGCCTCCGGGTGCAATGTTTCCTATATGCGGCACCTTGTGGTTAATCTCGTCAAACATCTCAGGAGAAAGCCCGATTCCCAGCTCCCTGGCAATGGAAGTGAGATGAATGACCCCGTTGGTGGAGCCGCCGATGGCACTGTGGACAATCATCGCATTCTCAAAGGCCTTATCCGTCATAATCCGGCTTGGGCGGATATCCTCGTCCACCAGCTTCATTATGAGCCGTCCGGCCCGGCGGGCCCATGAAAGAATGTCCCGCATGGTTGCCGGAATCAGGGCAGAGCCCGGCAGGGCCAGTCCCAGCGCCTCAGCCATGCACTGCATGGTGCTGGCCGTTCCAAGGAAGGTGCAGGCCCCCACCGAAGGGCACCCGGTCAGCTTGTAGTCCCGTATTTCCTGTTCCGTAATCGCGCCTTCCCTCTTTTGTCTGAGGGATATATCCCCTGCCTTCAGGGATGTGGTCATTTCCGGCCCGTTCCTCATACTGCCTCCCGGTATGAATATGGCCGGTATGTCAAGCCTAGCCGCAGCCTTAAGCTGGGCAGGCACCGACTTGTCACAGGATGAGGCCAATATCATTCCGTCCCAGGGATATACGCGGCCGTGTATCTCTATCATGTCGCAGATAGCCTCCCTGGATGCCAGGATATAGTTCATGCCGTCATGTCCCTGGGCGCACCCGTCGCAGATATCCGTGGTGTGATACTGGGCCGGAAATCCGCCTGTTTCAAATACGCCGTACTTAGCCTGCTCCATAACCCCGCCAGATGCACGCTCCCCGGATGGCTGTCTCCAAAGGCGTCCTCCAACAGGATCTGAGGCTTCCTGATATCCTCCTCTTCCCACCCGCTGCCCAGCTGCAGCGCGTCAAACTGTGCCCAAAGCTCCCTCTGGGGAGCACTTTTCTGCTTTCTATCCATATGTCTGTCACCTCTTATGATTCTTTCCATACTCCTTTATGTCTTTTGCCTCAATCCACGTCACATCCACTGGATATTCCCTGCTGATTTCCCGGCCGTCCACCGCGTCAGCCAGCTTGTCCACCAGCAGGCTGCCTATGGCTTCGCAGTTCTGGTCCACAATCCCGGTAATCAGCCCTTCATCCACCCCCGCCTCAAGGGTGGGTGAATAGTCAAAGCCGTAATGATATAAGATCCCCTCCATCTTCTGTGACCGGATGGCTTCCATGGTCCCTGTTATAACTGACTCCGTTCCCAACGTGAACACGGCCCTCAAATCCGGATACGACATGATCTGGGTCTCCAGCTGTTCCCTGGCCCTCGATACGCTTAAATCATTGATAATCCACTGACACCATGTAAAATGGTCCGCATCTTCACCCATGGCCTCCTTAAATCCGTCCTTCAGGCCCCTATACCGCTCCACCATATTCTGGGCGGAGCCGCTGTAAGTAACCGTTGTCAGCATTCCTCCTGTTATACCCCTTTTTTTCAAATCCAGGGCTCCCTGCTCACCCAGCCTTTTCCGGCGTCATAATTATTTGTCCCGATGTACGAGAGACGGTTGGCGCTGGTCCTGATGTCCGTGTCGTAGGTAACCACCTTTATGCCGGCCTCCATTGCCTCCGCCGCCTTTACATCAAACATCTCCGGTTCCAATGCCGCCATGGCAATGCCGTCCGCTTTCTGGTCAATGGCCTCCTGAACCATCTCGATCAGCTTCTGGGGCCTTGACGAGTCTCCTGGCTGGCCGGTTTTCACCACCAGCCGGATTCCCCTTTCCCCGGCCTTCTTTTTCGCACTGTCGATCAAAGGTTTCCAGTAAGGCCCCTTTTCATTCAGAGTAATCAAATGCAGCGTCGGCCCCTTCCCGTGGCCGGTTCCAGTACCGCCTTGGTTTGCGCAGCCCCCAAGACCTGCGCCCGCGGCCAGGACCAGGCAGGCCATCAGACATAAATTCCATCCCATCCTGAATTTCATACAGATTCTTCCTTCTTCTTCCTAAAATAATCCATCACAATGGCTGCCAATATCATGAGTCCGGTCACTGCCTGCTGGCCATAGGTGTTCAGCCCGGCCACAGCCATTCCGTTTTTAAAAATCTCGATGATAAGCAGGCCCAGAAAAGCCCGCTCCATGCCGCCTGCCCCGCCTTCAAACCGGATTCCGCCTATAATGACGGCGGCGATAGCGTATGCCTCCAGTCCCATGGCCTCGCTGGACGCCCCCACATTCAGATAGGACATAAGGATAACCCCTGCGGTCCCGGCTAAGGCGCCCTCAATAAAGTACACCTTGAGAAGGTGGCTGTTCACCCGGATCCCAGCCAGGCCGCTGGCCTTTTTACTGGCTCCCACAGCATAGCAGCAGCGGCCGAATATGGTATGCTTCATCACCAGTACCACGGCTGCTCCCAGCGCCAGGAATATAAGAAAGTTTGAATATATCATGCCCCCGAACAGATTTGTATTGGATATGCTGTAAAACCAGCCCGGAAGGCCGCCTATGAGCACGCCCCCTGTAATCATCTGTGTCAGGCCGCGGATCATGTAATTGCTGCCCACTGTTACGATAAATGGCTTTAACTCAAACCGGGTAATCAAAAAGCCGTTTAAAAGTCCCCAGGCCCCTCCGCACAGGATACCCGCTGCCACACACACCACAGGGTGGCACCCGTAAACCGCCAGATACGCGGCTGCGGTTCCCGCACATGCCGTAATGGCCCCGCATGACAGGTCAATACCGCCGGAAATCATCAGTATTGCCACGCCCAGCGTGACAATTCCCAGGACCGGTATGAACCGAAGGAAGTTGGACAGATTCCCTCTGGTGGCAAATACCGGGGAGAGATAGGAGAAAACCCCAATGAGAAAAAGGAGCAGGCCAATCATTCAGTACTCCGACATTCGTTCTTTCCAAACCATGTTCTTCCTCTGCATCATGACATCTGCCCCTTTTTCATATGTAATAACAACGCCCTGGTGTCTATGTAAATAATAACTTAAGTTTATCAGAGAACCGGTATTTTATCAATGCAGCATTCCTTTCAGGACTTCCAGATACCCTTCATTTTTCACGCAGTTTTCCAGCTTGAAGGCGCCTGCGATGCGCTCCAGGCTGTCCTCCCCGTATCCTTTAAAGCGTCTGGCATAAGCAGGCTGGAGCATGGCCCCCGCGTATCCGTTCAGGACGCCATAGTTCATAACAAAGGCATTGGATGCCTTGTCAATCCTGGTTTCTCCCATCACATCCAGTATATAATCCGCCAGAATGCGGGATTTCCTCCTTCCCTCGGCCACGCCCGCATAGTCTGCCACAAAATTTTTCGCCCCCAGAATCCGCTTTTGTTCCTGTACCGGCTGGATAATTTTCATGTATTCACTGTCCGGATCCAAAAATACCCATCCCATGATTCCTGGATCCTTATAAGTCCATGTGGTCCAGTGAACGCCGTATGCATTGTAAATGCCCAGCTGATCCTCCATGGATTGGAGCCGGTAGGGTATCTCCTCCTTATATCCATGATACTGGGATCCAAACTCTCCCACCCACAGCGGCACATGATGCTTCATGGCATAGCGGGTTCCCTGATGGTCCAGAAACGCATTTTCCTGTTTGTTTTTATCCCAGTAAACACCGTCGTAATATCCCGGATATTTACCCGGACCATACCCCGGCGGAATGTAATTATGGCTGCTGTAAACCAGATTTTCCTCAAAGGGCGCGTCAAGACCGGCAAAATCTCTGGAATAATTGTCGCCTTCCAGGAAAAGTATATGTTTTTTATCTATTTTTCTCACTGCCTCCGCAACTTCCCGGTACAGCCGGTTAATGGCATCCCAGTCAGACTGGTAGAATTCGTAAAAATCATAGGCATGTTCACCGGTGGGTGTGCCGGTGGACGGTTCGTTCATGATATCGTACCCGGCCACCACGCTTCTGTCCCTGTACCTCTGGGCAAATTCCTCCCACAGTGCGATAAGCCGCTCCTGGAAATGGCGGTACTTCCACAGCATCACCGCTCCCCTCTCATTATCGCTGTGCCAATGGCAATTCTGCCATCCGGCCAGGGCATGCATGTCCAGTATTACATAGATGCCCTCCTGCTCACAGACATCCAGTATACGGTCCAGACGTTTAAATCCCTCCTCCTTATACACGAACGGGTTCATATCGTCCTCAAAATGTCTGTAACTCAGCGGAATCCTGATGCAATTGGCCCCTGTTTCCTTAATAAACCGGATGTCGTCCGCGCTCAGGAAATGATCCAGAATTTTTTCAAAAAACAACTCTGCTTTTCCTGCTCCCAACGCTTTTGCAAGCTCCCGTTTCATTCCGCTTTCTGTGCCCGGGTATCCGTTAATAAAGTCCTCCATATTCATCCATCCGCCCACACAGGTTCCCCTGAGATAGACTTCCGCGCCGGACTGGTTTACAATTTTTCCGTTTTTCACCTGCAAAAAATCCATATTATCTCCTCCTTCGCCCTCTTCCATTCACTGTCACAGCTCCACCTGAACCATCAGAGGCTTTTCCTCCATCAGATGGCAGCTTCTGTCATCCGGCTGGCTTCCGCCTACATACACATGAAACCGCCTGCCATCCGGGCGTCTCTCCCCATCCTGATCCACCACGTAAAATGCGTGGGCCGGCAGGCAGAAATCTACGGTCCTCTCCTGTCCGGCTTCCAGGCCAACACGGGCAAAGGCGCATAAGGCATGGTTTCTGACTGCCAGGGGTGAATCCAGATTTTTCACATACACCTGGACCACCTCCTCCCCGTACAGCCTTCCGTCATTTTTGACCACAGCGGATACCAGGACATTTCCATTCTCATCCGTGCGCCAGCTCAGATTCCTGTACTTATATCTGGTATAGGAAAGACCGAATCCAAAGGGATAAAGTGCCTCCCCCTCCATGTGCCGGTACGTTCTGTTTTTCATGCTGTAATCTTCATAGGACGGCAGCTCTTCCTCGGACTGGTAAAATGTAACAGGAAGCTTTCCAGAGGGATTGCACTCGCCCAACAGAGTCTTTGCCACTGCAATTCCACCCTCTGCGCCAGGATACCACGCCTGAAGGATTGCCTTCACGCTTTCTGCCTGGGACAGCCACTTTAAATCCATGGCGCTGCCCGTCATATTTACCACCACAAGAGGTATGCCTGTCTCAATCAGGGCTTCCAGCATACGTCTCTGGGATTCCGGAAATGCCAGCGAAGGTTTATCCGCCATGCTCACCGCCTCGTCAAACCGGTTGCCCAGATCCTGCTGTTCTCCCTCATAGCGTTCATCCAGCCCGATACACACAACAGCTATCCCGGCTTCCCTGGCCGCTGTTACCGCCTCGCTTATGCGGTCGCCCGGCAGGGCAAGCTGTTCCACCTTCTCCTTCATGGTGTGGCAGCCTTCTGAATAGTAGATTCGGGCCTCCTCTCCCAGAAGTGTCTCAATCCCCTCCAGAACCGTCACATATCTGGGCGCCGTTCCATGGTAATTGGCGATAAGGGGCCACCGGCTGTCCGCGTTGGGACCGATGACCGCCAGCTTTTTCAAATCCCGGTTAAGGGGCAGGATGTTGTCATTTTTAAGAAGAACCATGGATTCCTCTGCTGCCTTTATGGCCAGTCTGCGGTGTTCCCTGCATCCCACTGTCTCATAGGGAATATTGTGATACGGGCATTCTCCGTCAAATAGTCCAAGCCTGAGCCTGGTACGCATGGCATGTACCGCGGCCTCTGTAATATCCTCCTCTGATACCAGCCCCTTTTCCCATGCGCTTAAAATGTGCAGATATGTGTTGCCGCAGTTGATGTCGCAGCCGTTTTTCAGCGCCATGGACGCCGACTCCGCAGCGGTGTCCGTCACCTGATGGTTCTCATGGAAATCCTTAATAGCCCAGCAGTCCGAAACAAAATAGCCGTCAAAGTTCCACTTTTTCTTAAGGATGTCCTGTATCAGGGTCTTGCTGCCGCAGCAGGGTTCCCCGTTTGTCCGGTTATAGGCGCCCATGACGCCTTCCACCTTTCCCTCCACTACACATGCCTCAAATGCAGGCAGATATGTTTCCCACAGGTCCTTCCGGCTGACCCTGGCATCAAATTCATGGCGCTTCTCCTCCGGTCCGCTGTGCACCGCAAAATGTTTTGCGCACGCGGCGGCCATAAGGTACTCTCCCTCTCCCTGTACTCCTTTGATGAATCCCACTCCCAGCCTTCCGGACAGGTAAGGGTCCTCTCCAAAGGTTTCATGTCCCCTGCCCCATCTGGGATCACGGAAAATATTTACATTGGGAGACCAGAGTGTAAGGCCTTTATAGATGTCCCTGTCCTCCTGGGCCGCATATGCATTGTATTTGGCCCTGGCCTCCACCCCCACCGCTGCCCCTATTTCCTCCATCATATCCTCATCAAACATGGCCGCCATGCCAATGGCCTGCGGAAACATGGTAGCTGTTCCTGCCCTGGCTACTCCGTGAAGTGCTTCATTCCACCAGTGGTATCTGGGGATTCCCAGATGTGCGATAGCCGGAGCGTCGAACCGAAGCTGGGAAGCTTTCTCCTCCAGCGTCATCTGCTCCACCAGTTCCCTTGCTCTTTTCTCAAAATCCATGGTTTCAATTCCCCTTTCCTTAACCCTTAACCGCTCCCTGTGTCAATCCGTTCACCACCTTCTCCTGCGCGAAAAAGTACAGAAGGATAACGGGAAGGGATCCCACCAGGATTGCGGTGAGGACTGCCGGTATGTTAACAGACTGTATTCCGTAAAATTCCCGGATTCCCAGGGGCAGCGTTTTCTTTGCCGAACTGGTAATCAGCACATTGGCATTGATGAACTCATTCCATATATTCAGGAACGTGTACACTACGATTGTGGAGATAGCCGGTCCCGATAAGGGCAGTATGATATTTTTAAAAGTACCCACAATGCTGCAACCGTCAATGATGGCCGCTTCCTCCAGCTCCTTTGGGATTTCCCAGAAAAACTGGGTCAGGATGAACACGGCTATGGGTATATTATAGCTGACATAGGGGCCCACAAGACCGGTCAGTGAGTCTGTCAGCCCGACGCTGCTGAGCAGGGTAAAGGTAGGAATCAGGGTTGTATGTACAGGAATCATCATTCCGGCGATGATGGCAAAGTACAGCAGATTTTTTCCCCGGTAGCGCATTCTGGCAAAGGTAAAGGAAATCATGGAAGATACCACTACGATAATGAACACGCTGACAGCCGACACAATGACACTGTTGAGGAAATATCTCAGAAAGTCCGGTTTCAGAATCATCTGGTAATTGCCCAGAAACAGCTCTTTGGGCAGCATCCAGATATTTGTCAGGTACTCTCCCATTCCCTTGAAGCTGTTGATAACCAGAAACAGAAAGGGAAACCCTGTAATCAGGGCAATGACAATGCTGATTACATAGAGGACTGTGTGCATCACTCTTCTTTTTAACAATACGCCCATATTATGCCGCCTCCTTATTTCTGGTGATATACAGGAATATACACGCTATGGCAAAGCACAGGATAAACATGCTGGCCGCAATGGTGCTTGCATACCCCATGCGGAACTCCGTAAATCCTTTTTTATACATGTAGGTTGCCATAAGTTCCGTTGCCTTGTTGGGAGCCCCGCCCATCATGACGTAAAACAGATCAAAATATTTAAGAGAACCAACCAGCTGTAACACCGCGGCTGAGCGCAGCGTGGGCATGAGAAGGGGCAGGGTAATCCGCCAAAAGCACTGGCTGCCGTTGGCGCCGTCTATTTTGGCCGCCTCATAAATATCCGCTGAAATGTTGGTCAGGCCCGCCTTTAATATAATCATATAAAAGGGAATGAACTGCCAGCATATGACGAACATAATGGAAGGCATGGAAGAACTTCCCTCCAGAAACGCAATGCTCTTCATCCCAAGCTTCTGCATAAGGTTGGCCATAAGGCCGAAATACGGATCATAAAACAGAATCCACATGATACCGGTTGCCACGGTGGAGAGAAGCATGGGCATAAAGAATACCGTGCGGAAAAAGCGTGTTCCCTTTAATTCCTGGTTAATAAGAAGCGCCAGGAGCAGCGCTCCCGGAAGCTGGATTGCCACGGATACGATCACCAGGATTACATTATTCTTCATGGCATTCCAGAAAAATGAATCCCCAAACAATTCAATATAATTGTCAAGGCCGATAAAGGTCCTGTTGGCGCTGATTCCCTTCCAGTCCATGAAGCTGTAGAAAAATGTCCTGAGAATTCCCACCACATTAAACGTACCGTAAAAGAACAGGGCGGGAAGCACAAACAGCGCTATGATTCCAATATGTTTATTTCTTCTGCTCATATGATTTCTCCTTCTGACAGAGCGTTATCTGGAATGAAGGCGCTGCCCGCAGCACCCTCACATACCGAAATCAACTTATGATTACTTTGTTAAATCCTTCTGCGCCTGGGCTTCCATATCAGCTGCCGCCTGTTCCGGCGTGGTAGTAAGGCCAAACAGATCATATGTGGTCTGCTTGTGCAGATTTCCCAATTCCGTAGGAAGGAACTGGTCATAGTAATTCTGCATGTAGGAGGCATTTACCAGGAGATCCTCCATCTGCTGCAGCTTGCTGTCCTTAATATCCACTCCCTTTACTCCGGTAAGGATGCCCGCCGTATCGGACATATCCTGAGCATATTCCTGGCTTGTCAGGGCCTTTACCAGCTCCATGGCTTCCTGGGGATGCTGGCAGGATGCAGCGATGGAATATCCGTTGCCGCCGCCGAGAATCTCGTCCGCCTTGCCCTTGCCGCCTTCAATCACAGGATAATTGAATAATCCCAGGTTATTCTCATAGAAATCAGGCTGCTCTGACTTACAGTTTGCAACGAAGCCGTTGGTCTGAATAATGTGGGCTGCCTGTCCGCCGTAGAACAGCATGCGGGAACCGCCTGTATCGTAGTTGATGCCGTTGGCGCCTTCCGGGTAATATCCCTTCTTAACCCAGTCCTGAATCCTCTGTCCGGCCTTGATAAAGCTCTCGTCCTCAAAGGTGGCGTTCCCTGTCCTGTTAAATGCATCCAGGAATGTCTGTGAACCGCCTTCCCTCAGGGACAGCCAGATAAAGGTAAGGGCGCCCGGCCACTGGCTGGAGTTGGCCAGGGCAAAGGGAATGATGCCGTTGTCTTTTAACACCTGGCAGTTTGCTTCCAGCTCGTCCACGGTCTCAGGCACCTTGAGTCCCAGTTCCTCATATATCTTTGTGTTATAGTACACAGGCGCCGCGCCGGTGCTAAAGGGCACTGCCCAGTATTTCCCCTCAATCTCGAACAGGGACAGGGCTGATTCATGGTAGAGATCCGAAATTCCCCTGACATTCTGGTCAATATCCAAAACCTTTCCCTCTTCCACAAAGGACTGGAGCCATCCTCCGCCCCAGGAAATAAATATATCCGGTTCCTGCCCGGCAGCCATGGCTGTGGTAAGCTTTGTCTTATACGGGTCATTCTCCATAGGCACCTGCTCCACCTTCACGTTGGGATGGCTGGCCTCAAACCGTTCAATACAGCGCTTTACCACCTCCAGCCCCTTGGCATCATTTTCAATATGCCATAGGGTAAGTGTAATGTCACCATCCCCGTCCTTCTGGCTCTTTTGGTCCTGGCTGTCCGCCGGAGCAGCCTCTTTAGCCTTATCCTGGGCCGTAGTCCCCGAAGTCTGTGCAGAACCTCCGCATCCTGCCAGAGTTCCCGCCATCATGGACACCGCCAACATACATGCCAGCAATTGTTTCTTCATACTCCTTCTCCTTTCATACCTCTGTGTTGTTAACTGCCGAAACTTATCATAATGTTCTTTTCTCTTTTCCACAATGCACCGATTTTTAGAATATGTGTATTATTTCTATTTTTCACGTTCCATCCGCCTATTTTTGTGCACTTTTAACCCTCCATTTATTTGACACCCCATTTTCATTGTGCTATATTATTGACAATCAAAAAGAGAAAGAGGGATTCTTGTGCTTACTGAAAAAATGAAGGTACTGATTGCCGATGACGAATGCCTGATATGCGAACTTATCAAAAAAATGATATGTTGGGATGAATTGGGCCTGGAGTTTACGGGTTTTGCCCATAACGGACAGGAATTACTCCAGAAAATTCAGGAGCACAGACCTGCTATTGTAATTACGGACATAAGCATGCCTGTTATGGACGGTATTGAACTGATCCGCCAGACCAGGTATCTTAACATCCCCTGCCGTTTTATCATCGTAAGCGGCTATAAACAATTTGAATACGCCCACAACGCACTGAAATACGCTGTGGACGATTATATCCTGAAGCCCATCAGTGAAACGGAACTGAACCAGGCTCTAAAAAAATCCTGGAGGAATTGCGGCAGCAGCCCGCCCCTGGCAGCGAGGACCTCTCTGCTGTCCATACCGAGCATCCTGGTAAATCTTTCTTTTTGAAACGAATCATATGGGAAATACAGGATTCCTCCGTTACGCTGGACCATGTGACAGAGGAGTATGGCATTGATTTCAAGCCCGGACTTTTCCGCATCCTCTGCATCAAACTGGATTTTGCCAATCAGGGAGCAGACAACCCTGACCACATGGGCTCCCTGAATAAAAAGCTGATTTCCATGTTCCATGAGGATCTGGCGGACCTCTGTTACCAGACGCTCTCCTGTGTGGAGGACAGCACCATCTGCTTTGGCGTAAATTACCCTGTAATGGCTGACAGCCGGTTTCAGGCCTGCCTGACGGAATTCTACCAGAAGGCTTATAACCTTCTGGACATGTTCGCGGGATTAAAAATCACCATAGGGGTAGGCACGGCTTACCCGGAGGTTTCCTCCTTCAGCCGTTCCTACAAGGATGCCACAGACGCATTGTATTACCGCATTTTGGCCGGATGCGGCCAGATTCTGTTTTATGAAAAGACTGCGCCTGTTCCCCACCTGTCCCTGGAAGAAAAAGAGGCATACCTGCATCAATTCAGAAAAGCCGTGGAATCCGTCCATTTTGCAGATTTTATGGCCACCCTGAACCAGCTGTTTTTCAAACCCAGGCATCTCTTTCCGTTGTTTGATGTCATTTCCATGATGCAGGACATCTGCCAGATGCTGATGCACATGGATATTTCCCTGGATCAGGGGGAGCTGTCACCGGACTATCTGTCCACCCAGATTCATTATGCAATCGACAACGCATTATCTCTGGAGTCCCTGAAGGCCGCTGTGGCGGAACCGGTATCCTATATATTTGAGAATATACACAAGGCTATACAGGCCCAAAACGCCCGCCCGGTGCGCACTGTTCTCAGATACATAAAGGAACACTATACGGATTCCATCCACCTGGAGGACGCGGCTCTTCTGGTGTCCTTGAGCCCAGCCTATCTCTCCAACATTTTCAAGAAGGAAACAGGTAAAAACTTCGTGGACTACCTGAATTCCTACCGGATAGAGCATGCCAAAACCAAGCTCAAGGAATCCAACCTGTCTGTCAATGAGATTGCATATTTCGTGGGCTTTCAGGACGCTCGTTACTTCAGCAAGCTCTTTAAAAAAATACGTGGGCATCACCCCAAAGGATTACCGCAAGATATACAGTTGACAAGAAGAAAAGGGCGGGATGAAACATGAAATTACTCACAAAAAAAAATTACAGAAGCTCCTGGAGGAGCATACCCAGGCAGCCATGATTGACAGAGCCAGATACTACGAGAACGAAATTCTCAAAAAGCAGACGGAACTTCTGACGCTCCAAAACCAGATTAATCCCCATTTTCTGTACAATGCCCTGGAATGCATACGTGCCCAGGCCGTATTAAACGAAATGCCGGAAATAGCGGACATCACTTACTCCCTGTCAAATTTCTTCCGCTACAGCATCAGTACAAAAAGTGATTTTGCAACCTTGAATGACGAAATCAACGTTATCAACAATTACATGAAGATTCAGCAATACCGGTTCAGGAACCGGTTTCTTGTGAATGTAAACCTGCCTGATACCTGGGACAGCATCATGGACGCGGTGCTCCCAAAGCTGACTCTGCAGCCCATAGTGGAAAACAGCATTGTTCATGCATTTACGGACATAGCCGGCCAGGGTGTGATCACCATAGAAGCCGTGACCACGAAGAAGCACATCAACATACGCATATCCGACAACGGAAAGGGCATGGACTCTTCCACCCTGCAGAAGCTCAACCAGTCCTTAAACCAGGAATATCATGTCTCTCCCACATCCGGCAAAAAGAGCACCGGCATTGCGCTGTGGAATGTGAACCGGAGGCTGAAGCTGGTATTCGGGGAAAACTACGGACTTCACGTGTCCAGCACCCCCTCCCTTGGAACGGATGTGGAAATCCACATCCCCTATATTTCCATTCAGTCCGATGACTTTTCCCTGTCAGGAGGAAATGCCCATGCCTGAAGAACTGTACCGCATACAGGACCTGTGCTACCAAAAAGACCATTCCTTTCTCATTAACCACCTGGACATGTACCAATATAAGGGGGAATCCCTTGGACTCATGGGTCTGCATGACTCCGGCAAGACCCTTCTTTCACTGATATTGTCCGGGCAGGTATCCCCCTGCAAAGGGAAGTTCTATTATGAGGAAAATCCGGCGTCCCACCGTCTGCTCTCCTCCAACACTGCGTTGATACAGAAGAACAGCTCTCTGATTCCCTCGCTCTCTGTCATGGAAAATATTTTTGTAATACGAAGGCACAAATACGGAACCTGTCTTGTGCACAGAAAGCTGATACTGCATGAGACCCTGAACTGGATGCGTGAACTGGGGCTGTCCATATCGCCTCAGGAAAAGGTGTGCAGCCTGACAAAGACTGAGCAATATCTGGTGGAAATCCTGAAGGCTTACATTCTCGGAGCAAAGCTGATTATCCTGGATGATATGCCTCTTTCCTTTTTCCAGACGCCTCAGTTTTCCGGTATGTTCCAGTATCTGAAAACTAAAGTCATTTCCTTTCTCATAACCTCCTGTGACATCAACCAGCTCCAGCTCTTTTCCCACCGCATATACTTCATGGCTGACCACCGGACCATCAAATGGATTTACAATGAGAAGAGAAATACAGTGGATATTTCCACGCTGTACAGCCGACCCATTATCTACCGTGAAATTCCCTCCCAGGCCTCCGGCGAGATATCCCTGCGGGTAGACGGACTCTGCCACGGCTCCTTGTATAATATCTCTTTTCATCTGCATGAAGGAGAAATCGTGACTATTTTTGATTTATTCCGGAACGCATCCTCACAGCTTCTGGACTCCATATTCCATCCCCAGAAGCCAACCTCCGGTTCCATATCCATATATGGCAAGAACATCCGGCATGAGGGCTGTCCTTCCCTTATTAACGCGGGTTTTGAGCTGGACGACTGTATCTTTGAGCCGCTGCCCACCAGGGATAATATCTGTATCAGCAATTACAAAAAGGCAGCCGGGCCCCTGGGCATATTAAAGCAGACGCGGATGCAGTATATGGAGCAGGCTTTTCTGGCAGAGTATCAAGACGAGGGCTTCACAGCCAGGGCCTCCTGCCGCCATCTGCCCAAGAAGGAAAAACTGGCCATGTATCTTTACTGCTATGAATTTCTCCGCAAAAAGATTATTTTTTGTGTCAACCCCGAAAAATATATTGACTATGAGACCGTCTATGTATTGAAAAATGCGCTTCAGCGCATTGCCAACAACGGAAATACCGTATGCATCATTACATGTGATTTTGAAAAGGTGTATGCTCTGGCCAGCCGCCACCTGATTCTGTCATCGGACTCCATTCAGGAGTACACAAAAAATGGATAGCATCCGATACATGGAGGTATAGGGGCAAAGCTGCGGCAACAGAATCACAACGAAACAGGCTTTTGCGGGTTCGTAATTACTACGAATCCGCGAAAGCCTGTTTTATAATCCTATGTCTGTCATATCCTGTCCGTCATCTTTTAATCCAAAAATGTCACTGCCTTACAGGGCGTCCTGTAATTTGCCGGCATAATGCAGATACCCGTGGTGGGATTGCTGGCGTGGATAACCTGTCCGCCGCCTATGTAGATAGCCACATGGTTGATGTAATCGCCGCTGGCATAGAACAGCAGATCTCCCGGCTTGGCATCGCTGACTGATATGGCCTTTCCTCTGGCAGCCTGGTCCCTGGAGCTTCTTCCCGTACTGATGCCAAAATGGGCAAATACGCTCTGGGTAAATCCGGAACAGTCGGCTCCGCTTGTCAGGCTTGTCCCGCCGTACACATAGGGGTTGCCCAGGAACTGCTTTGCGTATGCCACCACCGCGTTACGGGTTGCGGAAGCCACCTCTGTGGAGGTTCCGCCAGGAGAGCCCGGACCCTTGCTGTCCACCGTCTCAGGCGCCTTTGCCGTTGTGGGCGCTGCCACCGTACTGTCCTTGCCGTTCTCAGGATTGGCGGCAATGGTGGTGACGGCGTCTGTTCCCTTTGTCTCTTCCTTCTTGGGAGCCGTCGTGGCAGGAGCTTCCGTGGTTTTCTCGGCCTTTGTGGTGGCCGCCGTGGTCTTCTTGGCCGCATCCGCCTTCTTCGCATCCTCCAGAGCCTTCAGGGCCTTGTCCGCCTCTTCCTTGCGCTTGGCCTCCTCTGCCGCCTTAGCCTTCTCCTCTTCCACCGACACAGCTTTGTTGAACTCCACACTGGTCTTCATATATTCCTTAAACACATAACCTTCCAAATCCGAATCCACCTGGACCTTCAGGAAATCACCTTCCTCGCCCGTAACCACATAGCGGGCGCCCTCTGACAGCAGAGTCAGCGTCTTTCCTTCCATGTCGGGGCTCTGTCTCAGACGCAGGCTGGGGGTGCCCACTATGGTGCCATAGGTGGTTCCCACCTGCTTGGCCCTGGATTCTGCCTGCTGTCCTGTCACAAAATAATCTGCTTTTATGTATCCGGTAACGGAACCGGACTGAATCTTGTACCATTTTCCGCCCTCTCCGTCCACCGTATCCAGGATGGTGGCCGTGCAATCATTGTTAATCTTGCCGGTCACACCGCTGCTGGTGTTGGCCTCTGTGCGGATGTTCACCGTGCCGTTTATCTTTGACACTGCAATGTTATCATACGCTGAGGACTTTGGCTTGGACGCGGTCTCCTGGGCCGCCTTTGCCTTTCCGGCGTCCCCTGAGGCGATGCCGGACTGGCTGCCGCCTTTATTATCGCTGCCCTTATTGTCGCTGTCCTGGCCGCTGCCTAAACCGCTCTTGGCGGAGGCTGCGGCTGTATTTGACTGGGCAGACTTGTTCTGTATGTTAGAATAGGATGAAGCCAGCTGCTTTTCCGGCTCTGTGTTACCTGCATAATAATTATTCAGCGCAACGGATATACCAGCCAGAGAAGATCCCGTCTCCAGGTTTGTGGACGCAAAGGCGTTCACCGAAAGCGCGCAGCTGCACAAACCGCTGAGCACGATTACTTTCTTCCAGTTATTCATCTGTAGCCTGCCTCCCCTAATTCTCTACCAGATACCGCTCCACACTGGTTATCGCATTTGCCCCGTCCGCGGCAGCCGTGATAATCTGGCGGAGGGGCTTGGTCCTCACATCGCCTGCCGCAAATATACCAGGCGCCGATGTCACGGTGTCCTCCCCGGCCCTGATATAGCCGTGGTCCATATCCACCAGTCCCTCAAAGGCCCTGCTCTCCGGTGATATGCCCACTGCAATAAACACGCCCTGCACTTCCAGTTCCCTTTTCTGTCCGTCCTTTACATTGGTGAGGGAAAGGCTCTTTACCATTCCCTCCCCATTGATACTGTCAGCCACCGTATCCCAGATTACCTCCACATTGTCCAGGGACAGCAGATTCTCCTGGAGGCTCTTGGCTGCCCGCAGCTCATTTCTCCTGTGAATCAGATATACCTTGCTGCACATACGCGCCAGGAAAATGGCATCCTCCACAGCCACATCACCGCCCCCGATGACAGCCGTTACCTTATTGCGGAAAAACGCCCCGTCGCAGGTGGCACAGTAGGACACCCCGGCTCCTGCCAGTTCTTCCTCACCCGGAACACTCAGCTTCCTGTGGACAGCTCCCGTGGCAAGTATAAGGGCCCTTGCCTCATAGGTGTTTTCCTGACACACCACGCTCTTGACAGCTCCCCTGCCTCCATCCTGGATTTTCAAAACCTCGTCCTCCACAAACCTGGCTCCCAGACGGTCCGCGTGTTCCCTGAACTTAAGGCCCAGATCGTATCCGCCGATGCCGGGAAGTCCGGGATAGTTATCCACCTCATATGTGGTCAGGACCTGGCCTCCGCTGACCATGGCCTTCTCAACCACAAGGGTATCCAGCTTTGCCCTCTGGGCGTAAACAGCGGCTGCAAGACCTGCCGGTCCGGAGCCGATAATAATTAAGTCATAAATATGAGACATAGTTTCACCTTTTCCTTATATTCAATCTAAGCCAATGTTCTTACTATTTTAAACAATTTGTAATTATTATATCACATATAATTTATTTATTACAATTCAATTTCTTACAATTCTATCATTGGTATGGTAAAATATGTTATAACCCATAACAGAAAGGATGTGTATCTTATGCCGCGTAAAACC
This sequence comes from Clostridia bacterium, assembly GCA_021201905.1. GTDB lineage: Bacteria > Bacillota > Clostridia > Lachnospirales > Lachnospiraceae > Enterocloster. Next base: position 13,044 of record JAJQEA010000058.1, on the reverse strand, counting down.
GTACTGGTCACCGGAGCCTCCAGAGGCATCGGCAAGGCCGTGGCAGTTAAATTTGCAAAGAAGGGCTATAATGTAGCTGTCAGCTGCGTTCACAGGGAGGAACAGCTGATACAGACCCAGAAGGAAATCGAATCCTTCCAGGTCCCCTGCCTGGCATATAAAGGAGATATGGGGGACATGGCATGCTGTGAGGATCTGTTCCTTAAGATCAAGAAGATGTTTGGAGGTGTGGACGTCCTTGTAAACAATGCCGGCATCTCCTACATCGGGCTTTTGCAGGACATGTCCACGGAGGACTGGGAGCGCATGCTGCGCACCAACCTGACATCTGTTTTCAATTGCTGTAAGCTGGCAGTCCCCTATATGGTTTCCCAGAAGCAGGGGAAAATCGTCAATATATCATCTGTTTGGGGCGTTGTGGGCGCGTCCTGCGAGACAGCCTACTCAGCCACCAAGGGCGGTATCAACGCCCTGACAAAGGCCCTGGCAAAGGAGCTTGCCCCCAGCAACATCCAGGTCAACGCCATTGCCTGCGGAGCCATTGACACGGAGATGAACCAGTGGATGGACGAGGACGACCTTATCGCCCTGGTGGACGAAATTCCATCCGGCCGCCTGGGCCGGGCCGAGGAGGTGGCTGATCTGGTTTACCATCTTGGTTACAAGGAATCTTACCTTACCGGACAGGTTATCGGACTGGATGGGGGTTGGATTTAGGCCGGAAGTCTGCTATGGGTCCCGAACCTTTCCGAAACTTTTCCGTATCCTTACGAATATATTAACTGTATTGACCTTGGAGCCGCTCCATGGTGTAGAATCTACTCAGAAAAGCAATACACTAATATAAATCGCAAGGAGGCATGCTTCTTATGAAAAAGAAATATTTAGCAGTCGCAGCTCTCTCCATGGCCCTGGCCGCGGGAAGTGCCATGACATCATTTGCTGCAGGATTCATTCACACGTCTCAGGGTACAAAGTATCAGTGGGGCTCCGGGGATTACTGTACCAATAACTGGGTGAACTACAAAAACCACTGGTTCTTCTTTGGTGAGGACCAAATCATGCGTACCGGATGGATTCAGAGGGACGGCACCTGGTATTACGCCGCCGATACAGGCGAGCTCCAGGGCGGAATCATGAAGATTAACGGCAATGTCTACTACTTCGACAACAACAGCTGTAAGTTAAAGACCGGAGAACGCACCTACAATGGCCAGAACCACACCTTCACCGAAAACGGAACCACCGACGGCGGTCCATATGTATATACAGAGTGGAACAGCAACGGAACACTCAGACGTGGTACCAAATTCGGGGTACGGTAATTCGTAAATTTGCATATCACGCACAAGAACAGGGATGCCTGAGCCGTAAGGTTCAGCCATCCCTGTTCTGATGATATCAAAAAAACAAAGAGCCAAAAAGAGGCTGTCGATTTAAAAACACCCACAAACTTGATGTTTGTGGGTGTCCATACATAATAAATATGCAATTGATTATCTCTTGGAGAACTGAGGAGCACGACGGGCTGCCTTTAAGCCGTACTTCTTTCTCTCTTTCATTCTTGGGTCTCTTGTTAAGAAACCAGCTTTCTTCAGGGCTGGTCTGTAATCAGCGTCTACCTGAAGGAGAGCTCTGGAGATGCCGTGACGGATTGCACCGGCCTGTCCTGTTGTGCCACCGCCGCGAACGTTAACCATTACATCGAATTTATCAGTAGTCTCAGTAGCTACTAATGGCTGGCGAACAATAACCTTCAAAGTCTCAAGACCAAGATACTCATTGATATCTCTCTTGTTGATGGTGATGTTGCCGATACCTGGTACTAAATATACTCTGGCGATGGATTTTTTTCTTCTGCCTGTTCCGTAAAATTTTGCGTTAGCCATGATACTTTCTTCCTCCAATCCTCATTAAAATGTTAAAACTTCTGGTTTCTGTGCTGCCTGCTCATGGTCTGGGCCTGCATATACATGAAGCTTGCCAAACATGCTTCTTCCCAGAGGTCCCTTTGGAAGCATACCCTTAACTGCTAACTCGATAACCTTCTCAGGCTTCTTAGCCATCAATTCACGCAGGGTTGTCTCTCTCATACCGCCTACGTAATCAGAGTGATTGTAATAAATCTTCTGATCTAACTTCTTGCCGGTTACTTTAATCTTCTCAGCGTTCACAACGATTACATAATCGCCGCAATCCATATGAGGTGTGAAAATCGGCTTGTTCTTACCTCTTAACACCTTTGCTATCTCTGAAGGCAGACGTCCTAATGTATATCCTGTAGCATCAACTACATACCATTTTCTTTCAATTGTCGCTGGACTAGCCATAAAACTCTTCATTGGTTAACCTCCTGTTAATCTCAACCTTGTTATACACCTGACATCCAACGGATGCCCGCTATATGCCTGATAAATATGGGAAGTATTTATCAATCAAAGTGCTCACTCCGGGGCTTTGGATGAGCATTCTTTGCTAATGTCACAATTTTATATTATATAATACCAAACACTCCCTGTCAACCACTTTACAAAGAAAAAATGCCGAATAAGCAAAGAAAATCCGGCATTTACAGCTCATATTTCATTTCTATCAGGGTAAGCCCCCTGGCAGGCGCCGTGGGGCCTGCCGCCCGCCGGTCCTTTGCCTCCAGAATGGAGGGCATATCCTCTGCCTGTATGTGGCCGGTTCCCACGGCCATCAGAGTTCCGGCAATGATGCGCACCATGTTATACAGAAAACCGTTTCCGGTCACGCGTATGGTAATGATGTCATCGTCATTTCTCGCTACATCAATCCTGTAAACGGTCCTTACCGTATCCGTTACCTGGGTACGGACACTGCAGAAGCTTTTAAAATCATGTTCCCCGGCCAGCATATTCGCAGCAGCCTGCATCCTGTCCACATCCAGCTTATAATAGCAGAAATGGGAGTACAGGCGCTCCATGGGCATGTTGATTCTCCTATTTAGAATCCTGTATTCATATGTCTTGATGCAGGCACATTTCCTGGGATGCCAGTCAGAGGGCACCTCCTCAGATACCTGAACCCGGATATCCTCCGGAAGTCTCTGGTTCAGGGCCATGCAAATTTTATCCGGCGGCATCTGGCTTTCCGTGTCAAAGACAGCCACATTTCCCCTTGCATGGACGCCTGAATCTGTCCTGCTGGCGCCTATGACCTGGATGGGCTCCCTCATGAGCTGGGTAAGGGCCTCATTGAGAACAGATTCTATGGTCACTGCCCCGGGCTGTATCTGCCAGCCGTGATATTGTGTGCCGTCATAGGCAACCACAAGCCGTATTCGTTTCATTGGTTCTACCTTCCTGTTTATGCAGCGCAATACTCATTTTAGAGATAAACCCTGGACGCTATGATGACCACAAAATACAGAGCATATATCATATAGGCATCATGGTCCGCCTGGCGGTACTGAAGGGGTTTCATCTTTGTGCGGCCGTCGCCGCCGCGGTAACAGCGGGCTTCCATGGCCATGGCCAGATCTGTGGCCCTGCAGAAAGCGGAGATAAACAGGGGCACCAGGAGCGGCACCATGGCCTTTGCCTTCTGTATCAGGTTGCCGGTTTCAAAGTCAGCTCCCCTGGCCATCTGGGCCTTCATGATTTTATCGGTTTCCTCCACAAGAATGGGAATAAACCTCAGGGCAATGGACATCATCATGGCAACCTCATGGACCGGCACCCTGAACCGCTTCAGGAAGCCAAGGCCCTTCTCCAGACCGTCTGTCAGCTGGTTCGGCGTGGTGGTCAGCGTCATGACGGATGAACCAATGACCAGATAGATAAGCCTCAGACCCATAAAAAAGGCCATGCGCACGCCCTCATAGGTTATCTTGAAAATCCAGAACTTTACCAGTATGCGCCCGTCTGTGAGGAACAGGTTAAAGCTGACACTGATTAACAGCAGAATCATGATAGCCTTCAGTCCTCTGAGTATGAAACGCACCGGCACCTTGGTCAGCTTAATCACAACCGCCAGCACCACAGTGGCAATGACATACCCCCATATATTGTTTACGACAAACAAGGAGGCTATGAACACCATAGTTCCAAAAAGCTTTGTTCTGGGGTCCAGTCTATGGACTGCCGAGTCCACCGGATAGTACTGGCCCAACGTTATCTCTCTAAACATTTTTATCCCTGCTGCTTTCTGTCAGTCTGTCCCTCAGCACCAGAATCGCCTCCCTGGCCTCTGCCACTGTGGTAATATCATTATCAATATCAATGCCTTTTGCCTTCAGGTCATGGACCAGATAGGTTATCTGGGGCGCCGCCAGTCCCATGGTCTCCAGTTCCCTGTAATGACGGAATACCTCCTTGGGCGCACCGTCAAACACCTTCTGCCCATGGTTCATCACAATAAGCCGGTCCGCATACCTGGCCACATCCTCCATGCTGTGGGAAACCAGTATGATGGTCATATGGCGCTCCCTGTGAAGCCTGTCAATCTGGTCCAGAATCTCGTCTCTTCCCCTGGGGTCCAGGCCAGCCGTCGGCTCGTCCAGTATAAGGACCTCCGGTTCCATGGCCAGCACGCCGGCAATGGCCACCCGCCGTTTCTGGCCGCCGGACAGCTCAAAGGGAGACTGCTTGTAATAGGAAGGGTCCAGGCCCACCTGCTCCAGGGCTTTTTTTGCCCTGGCTTCAGCCTCCTCCCCGCTCAGTCCCTGATTCTTAGGTCCGAAGCATACGTCTGTCAGCACATCCACTTCAAAGAGCTGGTGCTCCGGATACTGAAACGCCAGTCCCACCTTGCTCCTCAGCTGCTTCATGTCATAACCCTGGCTATAGATATTCTCCCCATTGTAGTAGAGTTCGCCGGCGCTGGCCTTTATCAGCCCGTTTAAATGCTGAATCAGGGTGGATTTCCCCGATCCTGTATGTCCAATCAGCCCTACGAATTCCCCGTCCTCAATCTCCAGATTCACGTCAAACAGGGCATGCTGTTCAAAGGCTGTGCCTCCCCCATATACATAATTCAAATCAACTGCTTTTATTGACATCCTCTATCTCCTTCTCCCTATCTCAGAAGGGGTACCAGCTGTTCCACCAGCTCTTCCCTGCTAAGGATTCCATCTGCAAGGGGCATCCCTGCCTCCTTAAGCTCCCAGGCCAGCTCTGTCACCTGAGGCACGTCCAGCCCATGGCTTTTCAGCTCTCTGACCCTGGAAAAGATCTCCCTTGGCTGTCCGTCCATGACAATCCTGCCGTCGTCCATCACAATGATTCTGTCCGCTTCAATGGCTTCCTCCATATAATGGGTAATCAGCAGAACCGTGATGCCCTCTGTCCGGTTTAACTCATGTATGGTCCGTATGACCTCCTTGCGGCCGTTAGGGTCCAGCATGGCAGTGGGCTCGTCCAATATAATACACTCTGGCTTCATGGCCATGACGCCTGCTATGGCCACCCTCTGCTTCTGTCCTCCGGAAAGCTTGTTGGGGGACTGGAGCCGGTAGGCGGTCATTCCCACTGCTTTGAGGCTCGCCTCCACACGCTTCCATATCTCTTCCGTGGGCACGCCTATATTCTCCGGTCCAAAGCCCACATCCTCCTCCACAATATTGCCAATGATCTGATTATCCGGATTCTGGAACACCATGCCGGCGGTCTTTCTCACATCCCAGATATGTTCCTCATCCCTGGTATCCATATCTCCCACCCATACGGTTCCCTCCGTGGGCAGCAGCAGACCGTTTACATGTTTGGCCAGGGTAGACTTGCCGGAACCATTATGGCCCAGAACAGCCACAAAATCACCCTTTTTTATGTCCACATCCACACCGTCAATGGCCCGGTTCACTTCTTCTATATTTTCTTCCTCATCGCGCCTGATATACTCATATACCAGTTTTGCCGCTTTCACGATTCCCATATGCGTCCTTTCAAAACCTTCGTTCTGCTACGTTTCTCAATTTTAGTTGATATTACTATAGAAGTCAAGAGCAGCGGCGCAATAATCCCGTTGCATAATCCCATTGTGGAGCCACGGCTGCGGCAAAAAACAGCGCCAGCCGCAATACCGAGTCCAGAGGGCAGGATATCCATACAGCAGAAAAAATCCCCTGAGAGTTTTTAAGCTCCCCGGGGATTTTCTTTTTGATAAAATGCATACGGCGTATTTTCCACCTTATCTGAGGTTCTGCCGTCTTTCCATATCCGGCCAGCTGCGGGTCACTGCACCCAGGCTCCATCATCCCCCACATAATACCCGTCCGGTGTGGTGGTGTTAGAATACATGGCTCCATCGTCTCCGCAGTAATACCATCTGCCGTTCCAGTCAATCCAGCCCGTCACCATGTAGCCCGCTGCATTGAAGAAATACCACCTGTCATCAATATACTGCCAGTTATTTACCGTATAGCTCTTATCCGCATTGCAATACCACCAGCCCACCGCATCCCTGAGCCATGCGCCTTTGTAACTGGATGAGGATGAGCCAGCCGGATGTCCTTTTGCCATGGCTGATTTCATCCGCTTCCTCAGATGAGACATACCAGGAGTCGGATTCCTCCCAGCTGCCCTTGTCAGAGGAATTGTACACAGCCCTGACTTTAAACATATAATCGCCGCTTCTTGTTATATAACCGGAAAAATCATAACTGGTGTCAGAGGTTGTAAGTACAGAGGTCACTGAATTATCGTTGCGGTAAAGCCTTACCTCGTATTTCCTTGCATCCCCGCTGTCCTCCCATGAGGCCATGCCGTCGGATTCATCCCATTCCAGTCCGTAGACATCCAAATCATATCCGCTGTCACTGCCGTCCAGGGAATCCAGAGTAATGTATACAATCAAGGTGCTGCTCTTTCTGGTAACAGATGTAACTTTGCCGTCCGCCCCTCTTAAGTCCACGTCATTTTTAGACAGGCCGGAAGAAAAGTAATAGTCATCCTCTGCCTCCACCGTGACCTTCAGCTTTGGTTTATCGCCGTCATCCCATCCGTTTTTAGGCTCATTGGTTATCTCCACATCGTCCACATAGTAATCGCCGGAATCACAGGTCACATCCACATCGCCAGAACTGTCGCCCGCCTCAATATTCGCCTCTACATCCAGGGATATACTGTCTATCTCTGTCCTTGTGGATGCCATGGCCGTCCCGCACATGGACATCAACAGCGCCCCTGACATCCAAATGACTGCCTGCCGTTTCAGTCTCCCCATATCACACTCTCCCTTTCACTGCAAACCATAAACCGTGCCTCTGTGTCAATGAATCCATGCCCCGCTGCCGTCTACCTGAAAGCCGTCCGGCGTGGTGACTCCCGCTGCCATGGCGCCATCCCCATACATGTAGTACCATATACCCTGAATCTGGTTCCATCCGGTGACAGCATAACCCTCCGGGTTAAAATAATACCATTTTCCCATGATACGCTCCCACCGGTCTGCGGCTGCGGTTCCATCCTGATAAGTAAAACGCCTGCCCTCCTGATAATCTCCCCAGGTGCCGCCGGTAATGCCCGGTGTATTAGTCCCGGAGGCCAGGGAGCTTACAGGTTCGCCATCCTCAAGATAATCCTGCTGGTTTCCGTTTCTCGCAATGGCCTGGACCTCAAAATAATACTGAATCCCCTCCTTTGTCATAAAGGGTGAAAAATCGTACTCGGTACAGCCCTCCACAAGCTGGCTCACCACAGACCCCTGGTCATCATAGAGAACAACCCGGTATGTGTTGGCGTACTTAACAGCATTCCACCTGGCAAGACCGGGGTTCGCACTGTCCCAGCCGGCCCAGTCAGTCTCTCCCAACTGCGCCGCAACCTGGTACTTAAATTTCACCTCATATACATTTCCCAAATCTGATTCATAGTCCTCTCCCGTATACTTTTTCACGGAGGAAACCTTTGCTTCATTTCTTCCATTGGTCACACGAAGCTCCAGACTGTCCCTGCCCAGGCTTCCCGTGCAGCCCAGATACAGGGTTCCTGTCACCTCATTGCCTGCACTCCAGTTCAGGGGATCCTTGGACCACTCCACATCGGATGCCAGCTCCATCCCATCCGAGGAGCCTTCAGACACTTCCACATCCGGTTCCAGGGGATGTACCCTGTCTTTGTCATTGTCGTCCCTGCTGGTGCCGTCTGTGTCGTACTGGTTGGTAATCTCCAGCCTATATGTGGTTTTAGCCTGAGCACTTATGCTCAGGCCAAATACCATCAAACAAACGGCAGCAGCTGTAAAACAAAACCTGCCTCTTTTCATAGCGTCTCCTTTCAACTATCCTTCCTTTATCTATGAAAAATGCCATCATACTTCCTTTTCCCGCAAATCACTCACAAACCTCTTTATCCTAATGCTGCCATACTCCATTGGCGTCTAACTGGAAACCGCTGATGGATGTGTTTACAGCCTTCTGTCCCTGTCCCGGATAGAAGTAGTACCAATTATCCTGGACCTTGTACCACCCTTCCACCATGGCGCCGCTTTCGTTCATGAAATACGTCTTTCCGTCAATGGTGAGCCAGCTGTTCTTGACCATGGCGCCTTCCGGTCCGTCCTGGTTGGGGTTCATATAGTACCAAATATTATTGGACTTTACCCAACCTGTCTTCATATCGCCGCTTTCACCCAGATAGTACCATCCGCTGTTGGTCTGCTTCCATCCCGTCACCATCTTGCCTGTCTCGTCGAACAGATACCATTTATCATTCCATCTCAGCCAGCCGTTTTTCTGGTAATTGCCGTCAGGATATTTGAAATACCATGTGTCGCCTTCCTTGCGCCATCCAACGTCCGTGTTTCCTCCGCTGGGAGTGCTGCCGTTTCCGTCCTCCTGCCCGCTGCCGTCAGAAACCTCGTCCTCAGCGATATATAAGTCTCCTGCTTCTGTCCATTCGCTCTTTTTACCGCGCTTCTTTTCCTCCTCTGTGTGGGGTACGGTTCTGACCTTAAAGGAATAATCGCCCTCCTTGGTCATATAGGGATAAAAATTATAGGATGTTCCCTTGTACTCCTCCAGCTTCTTGACAACGGATGAACCCCGGTATAAATACACGTCATAATATCCGGAACCGCCGTTTTCCGGTTCCTCCCACCTGGCTCTGCCCCGGGTGCTGCCCCATTCCGCGTCCTCCGGCGGGTCGTAGGTTCCCTTGATTCCGTTTGCCCTGATTACCACCTTGAGGTCACTTCCGCTTTTGGAAGCAGACACAAAGGTGCCTCCGCTTACACTGACGCTGCCTGAACTGTAGCTGCTGCGGAAACGGTAATCGTAATTGCTGTTGCTGGAACTCTCCGGCTCCAGCCATACGGTTATCTTCGGCGTGTCGCCAATGGTCACTTCCTTGTCATCGGACCACTCTGCCGACTGTACCCTGTATTTGTTTGATGAAGTGTATACCTTGTTCCCGCTGTCGCTGGAATCCGTTCCCAGACTGTCACCATCATTGATTTCATCCCCTGAATCCAGGTCTATATCCACCTTCAGAGAGATGTTCGTGATATACTTATAATCAGATGCTGCCAGGGACTGGATGGGCATCGCTGTAATCAGCGTGCCTGCGGCCAGAGCCAGACATAACAATCGCTTCATGCTTCTCATGAAATTCAACCTCCTCCAAGGATTCCCCCTTGCTGCACTTTCCTTGTTTCTTCTTTTCATGGTTCTATTATAGACCAGGGGACAGTTTTGCGTCAACTTAAGATATTCTAACGATATTTTCACGATTATTTTCTAATTATATATTCTGTTTTTAAAATAAAGACTGGGCCTGGCATATTTACCAGGCCCAACGCGCTTTAAACGTCATACTTATTTTTAATGCAAAAACTATATAGCTCCCATAAGACCAGGAAGAAACAGCACTATCTGCGGTACAAAAGAAAGAATTAAAACTACCACAATCAATGTTATTATATATGGAATCATGGCTTTTGATATAGCTTCCACCTTAACGCCAGATACACCGGACAACACATACAGCACCATTCCCACCGGAGGTGTTAAGAGGCCAATCATCACATTGACTGTCATAAGTACCCCAAAATGTACCAGATTCATACCGTATGAACTCATAAGCGGAACCAGAATAGGTGTCAGAATAATAATTGACGCTGTCCCATCCATGAACATTCCAACCACAAGAAACAGAAGGTTTACCAGTAATATTGCCACTATTTTGTTGGGCACGATTGATGATATTGCAGCCGCCGCATGTACCGGAATCTGTTCGACTGTCAATATCCATCCAAAGACACAGCTGGCTGATGCAATGAGCATCACCATGGCCGTAGTCTTGACCGTTTCATCAATAATGGCCGGAAGGTCCCTGAATTTTATATTATGAGTGGCAAAGGATATAATCAGTGAATATGCAGCAGCTACAACTGCAGCTTCCGTTGGTGTACATACGCCGGTGACAATCCCACCAATCAATATGACTGGCGCCAGCAACCCCCAAAAGGAATGGACGAAACTATGCCCAATTTCCCTGATTCCGGCACGTGCATGAGGTTCATATCCCCGTTTTTTTGCCTGATACCAGACAACAACAGCCATCGCCATTGCCATGCATAAGCCCGGAACTACCCCTGCCATAAAAAGTGCTCCAATAGACACCCCTGCAATAACTCCATACATAACAAATGGAACACTTGGGGGAATCACGGGTCCAATGCAACTGGACGCCCCGGTAATGGCAAGTGAAAAGTCATCATCATATCCTGCATCCTTCATGGCCTTAAGCTCGATGGCCCCCAAGCCTCCGGTATCCGCAATCGCGCTTCCAGACATCCCCGCAAAAATGACGGATGCCAAGATATTAGCATGCCCCATCCCGCCTCTTATATGGCCCACAAGCTTGTCTGCAAAACCGAAAATCTGTCCTGTTATTCCGCTGTGGTTCATGATCGCACCGGCGAACATAAAAAATGGTACTGCCATCATAGAAAACGAATCCCCTACCGTCATTGCCATCTTCTGTACTATAATGTTCAGAGAAGCATCCGCTGATAAAAAATACACCAGGGAACCCAGCAGAAGCGAGAATCCGATGGGCATCCCACATATCATCAAGACTATAAGCGCTGCCATCATGGCTATCATGGTTTATACACCTCCTTACCGGACTCTGCCTTGATAATAAGAATGGTTTGAAGAAGCATATGGGCAATCATTAATGTATATCCAACCGGAATGGCTGCAAACACACAACTCATGGGAATCTGCATACATCCGGACAACAGATTTCCCTGCTTAAATGCATATCTTGCCGAGTGTGGCAGCAGATATATCAGGGCTGCTGCCACCAGTATATTACAGGAAACTTTTAATGCCTTCTGCCAAAGCACAGGAAGGCGGTCCGTGACAAGGGTAACAGCCACATGCTTATTTTGTGTCACACAATACGCAGATCCGATGAATACCAGCCACACATATACATATCTCGCGAATTCCTCGCTCCATAACAACGGACTGTTGAGTGCATAGCGCATGACAATCTGGGCAGTGACAACTATCATCATGGAGCAAAAGATGACAGATGTGACGACCCGCTCCACATATTCCATCTTGGAAATAATAATTTTAACTGTATTTTCCATTTTGTCATCCTTTTCCTAAAAATATGCTTCATTGTTACGGTTCCAGCTTTTGAATTTCAGTATACAATTCCGGGTCATCTGCACTCAGCTTTTGGGAAACAGGTGCCAGTGCCGCCCTGAATGCGTCATCATCTACCTCCACAAGTTCGATTCCGTTCTCTTCCTGATACCGTTGCATGAACCCTTCTTCTTCCTTATTTGTCTGTTCATTAGCCCAGGCTGCTGCATTATTAATGGCGTCCAGCAGTATCTGCTGGTTTTCCTGGGTAAGCTTATCAAGACAGCTTTGAGATACAAGAGTAAATGTCACTTCACGGGCATGGTTTGTAAGCATTAGTTCTTTACAGAGTTCCTGTATATTCCACGCTGAGAATCCTGATAATGTATGTTCAGCACCATCCACAACCCCCTGTTGCATAGCCAGATACTGTTCTGTGGCAGCCATGGGTGTAGCCGTGGCTCCCAGACCATTGACAGTTGAAATAATAGACGGCATATCCGGGCATCTTATCTTGGCCCCTGCAAACTCTGCAGGTGTAGTGGCCTTTATTCCTGTGGTAATGACATATCTGGCTCCCATTGTCTGGGTTCCACACACAGTTGTTCCAAGATTCTGATTTGCCTTCTGAAACAAATCCTTTTCCACTTCACTGCCTATGAACTTTTCAAAATGCTCATAACTTGCAAACAGATATGGCGCCTGAAAGACATTAAAGGCAGGATAACGCTTACCTAACTCTCCTGAACCGGTATTGCACATATCAATACTGCCATCCAGTACATTTGTATCCACATCACTCTCATTTCCCAACTGGCTGGAGTCGTATATAATCACATGAACTTTTCCTCCAGTCTTTTCCTCCACTTCCTCTGCCATCCTCTGGAATGCCTGTACATAAACGGTTCCTGGCGTGGATGTTGTACTATACTGGAGTGAAACCTCTTTTTGCTCTTCTGTACTTGAAGATTTACTTTCACCTGCTTTATCTTCAGATGGGGCAGCCGCTTCGGATGCTGATACGGTTTCATTCCCCTTTGAGGATGATGAGCAGGCACTTAATATTGCTGCAGATAATATAGCTGACATAGCAACGCCACAGATTAACATTATTTTTTTTCATGGTATTTTTCTCCTTTACTACTTTAAATATTTATCCAAAAATGCAAAAATCTTTTCAGTATTCTCCGGTGTCCTAAAAAATGCTTCCGCATGGTCCACCTTGGAAAAAAGTTCAAGGGTTACCTTGTCCTGTCCGATTACCTTTTCTAGCTTATCTGCAAATAGTATACTCTGCTGAAATGGAACTACTGTGTCGGCCAATCCATGTTGGATAAAAAAGGGAGGACAATCTTTTGTAATGTAATTCTCCGGATTTGCCAGTTCACATAAATGAGGAACCTTGCATGGGGCTACTCCAAACAGCATGGGGGGGGGGGGGGGGGGGGGGGGGGGGGGGGGGGGGGGGGGGGGGGGGGGGG
>JAJQEA010000409.1 GCA_021201905.1 Clostridia bacterium | reverse complement strand
GGTTCACCCCAGCCACCAGGCCGTCCGCCAGCGTAGTCAGCGTGGCCGCAGAATGGTCGGAAGCCTTGTCCCCCAGCTCTATATCCACAGACGGCACAGTGGAGAAGGAGGTCTGGGTCAAATCCATGGCCATGGATCCGCCGGAGAATATCTTGACTCCCGCCCCCTTGAGACCTGCCACTAGGCTTTCGCCAAGGGCATTGTGCTGCTGCCAGTGGGATTTTACGGGTTCCATGTTCCGGTAGGATTCCACATTGGGAACGCTCATGTAAAATGCCCCCTTGTTATTGGTGGTGGAATCCCAGTGAAGGGCGATGTGGCAGTCGCTTGCATTGTTGGCAATGACGGTCCTGGCTATGTTGTCCAGCTGGACATCGTCGCTCTCCCGGATCATCAGCACATCATATCCTGCCGCCAGCAGCTTATCCTTCAGTATCTTTGCCATGGACAGCGTCACCTTGCTCTCGGCGGTTCCGTCGGCAAAGGTCATGCCGCCTGACACGGCTGCCGCCGAAGTGGCCCCGGCGCCGGTGGTGCCTCCGGTCACCTTGGGAGTGCCGTCGGGATGACACAGCGTCTTGACGGAAGCGCCGCCCTTGGTTCCATGCCCCGCATTGACGCAGACCGTGATTCCCTTGGGGCTTGCTGACTCGGAGCGGTACAGCACCGCAGCACCGGAATTAATCTTGGAAAATTCCGCGTATTTCCACGAAGGATTCAGGGTTATCTCCCCGCTGTCCACACATGCCTGGGGCTGCGCTGCCGTGGTCTCCGGAACCTGGGTGGTTATATATCCGGATGATATGTAACCCGTTGTTCCGTTATAATCAATTCTGGTCCACTGCTCCCCCTTCCCGGTACGCTTTAGTCCGGTTCCGGGACTGGCGTATGTGAGAATGTTGGAATCGTCCCCTGTATCGCAGGCAGAGCGTATGCGAACACTGCCGCCGTCGGATGATTTCACATAGACCGTGTCGGATACATCCTCAAACTGAGGCATGGGCGCCGTGGTTCGCTCTGTGTCCAGTTTGATGGTCTCAGCCTTACTGCCTTTATCCTCAATGCCTTCACCCGCACCGCCTTCTCCCAGCGAAACTGAGACCTCGCCGGCTTCCTGACTCTCCTGGCTCCGGGACGCCTCACCGCCTTCGGACTGGATTCTGGCCTTCATCTCGCTGCTGGACACATAGTTTCCGCACCCGGTCAGCCCCAGGCCGGCGGCCATGATGCCTGCCAGACCAATGACGGCCAGACCATTTCCCCGCCGTTTGTTACGTGCCATTTTGATATGTGCTGTTCTGTCATGTGCCATCTCGTTATGTATCATTCCGTTACATCCCATTCTGTCTGTGGGCGCCGCACTGCCTTTACATGCAGCGCTCCTTTCTCTTATCTTCCGCTTCATCTTATTATGGTACCTCCGCCTGCCACATAATCCCCGTCGTAGAACACCACAGCCTGTCCCGGAGTCACGGCCCGGACCGGCTCATGGAAACGGCATTCCACCATATCATCCCCGATTTCACGGATGGTACAGGGACTTCCTTTGTGGCTGTATCTGATTTTGGCCAGGACTTCCATGGGCTTTCCATGTAGTCCGTCAACTGCCATCCAGTTCAGTTTATCGCAGCGGAGCACATTTGTAAATACATCCTGGTTGTCACCGATGACAACTTCATTTGTTTCAGGGCGTATTTCCACCACGAAAACAGGGCGGCCCATGGAAAGGTTCAGCCCCTTTCTCTGGCCCACTGTATAGTGGGTAATGCCCCTGTGACGGCCCAGGACATTGCCGTCCAGGTCCACGAAGTTTCCTGGGGGCAGCTCCCTGCCCGTGTATTCCTCAATAAATGACGCGTAATCGTGGTCCGGGATAAAGCATATCTCCTGGCTGTCCGGTTTATGCGCCACCGGAAGTCCCAGGCGCTCTGCCATGTCCCGTATCTCCTCCTTGTGGTAGCTGCCCACAGGCATCAGGGTGTGGGACAGCTGTTCCTGGGTCAGGTTATAGAGAGCGTAAGTCTGGTCCTTTGCGGCGGTCACCGAGGTTTTCAGGGAATAACGCCCTCCCGGCAGCCTGTCTATCTGCGCATAATGGCCGGTGGCAATGTAATCCGCCCCGATGGCCATGCTCCGCCTGAGCAGAGACTCCCACTTCACATGGCGGTTGCAGGCAATACACGGGTTGGGCGTCCTTCCCTCCACGTACTCACCCACAAAATAATCCATCACGTTTTTACGGAACTCTTCCTTAAAATTCATGACATAATAAGGGATACCCAGGTCCATGGCAACCCTTCTGGCGTCATCCACCGCGCTTAAACCGCAGCATCCGCCCTCTGCCTCCTGAACCTTAGTATCCTCGTCCTGCCAAATCTGCATGGTCACGCCAATCACATCGTAACCCTGTTCCTTTAACAGCCAGGCTGCCACGGAGGAGTCAACTCCTCCTGACATGCCTACTACTACCTTCCTGCT
The DNA here is from genome assembly GCA_021201905.1 of Clostridia bacterium. Lineage (GTDB taxonomy): Bacteria > Bacillota > Clostridia > Lachnospirales > Lachnospiraceae > Enterocloster. The sequence goes on along the minus strand of JAJQEA010000409.1, from coordinate 6,123 downwards.
CAATAGTTCTCCTCTTCTTCCTCTTCCTCAATATTATCCTTGGGCTTTTCCAGGCCCTCGATGGTAATACCGTTTTTCTGTGCATAATCCCAGAGGGCTGCATGGATTGCTTCCTCTGCCAACAGAGAACAGTGTACCTTAACAGGCGGCAGTCCGTCAAGTGCTTCCATAACTGCTTTATTGGTAACGGCCATGGCCTCCTGGACTGTCTTTCCCTTTACCAGCTCCGTGGCCATGCTGCTGGTTGCCACGGCAGCCCCGCATCCAAAGGTTTTGAACTTCACGTCACGGATAACCTGGTTTTCGTCAATATCCAGGTAAATCCGCATGATATCGCCGCATTTTGGATTTCCCACTGTCCCCATTCCGCTGGGGTTCTCTATCTCACCCACATTTCTGGGGTGCTCAAAATGGTCCATTACTTTTTCTGTGTACATCTATATTCCTCCTGAATCGTTCCAAGTTTATCTTTCATACAGGTTGTTCCCTGTGTATTATTTCTTCCCACCGCCATTGTGCTTCATATAATCCTCATACAAAGGCGACATGCTGCGCAGGTATCCCACGATATCCTTAATCTGCTCCGCCACGTAATCCATCTCCTCCTGTGTGTTCTCCTCGCTCAAGGTAAGGCGGAGGGAGCCATGGGCAATCTCATGAGGCAGCCCGATGGCCAAAAGCACATGGGAGGGGTCCAGGGATCCTGAGGTACAGGCTGAACCGCTGGAGCCGCAGATGCCCGCCATATCCAGCTTGATGAGAAGGGATTCACCTTCAATAAACTGGAAGGCAAAATTCACATTGTTGGGAAGGCGGCTGGTGCGTGAGCCGTTAATCCTGGTAAAGGGCACCTCGTCCATGACCCGCTTCATCAGATAATCACGCAGTTTCGTTTCCCTGGCAGCCCGCTCCTCCATGTTGGCCATGGCCAGCTCCACTGCCCTGCCGTATCCCACTATGCCGGGCACATTCTCTGTTCCGGCACGGCGCTTGCGCTCCTGGGCGCCCCCGTGGATGAAGGAACGAATCTTAACACCTGTGCGGATATAGAGGAATCCGATTCCCTTTGGCCCGTTCAGCTTATGTCCGCTGGAACTGAGCATGTCAATATTGTATGCATCCACATCAATAGGCACATGGGCAAATGCCTGTACCGCGTCGGTGTGGAACAAAATCCCGTGCTCCCTGGCAATGGCCCCAATCTCCTTGATGGGCTCGATGGTGCCGATCTCATTATTGGCAAACATCACGGATATGAGGATGGTATCCGGACGGATGGACTTCTTAAGCTCATCCAGCTTGACCACTCCATTTTCGTCCACATCCAGATATGTGACCTCGTATCCCCTTTTCTCCAGATACTGGCAGGTGTGGAGGATGGCATGGTGTTCAATCTTGGTGGTGATGATGTGTTTCCCTTTATTTCCATAGGCCTCTGCCGTGGCCACCAGGGCCCAGTTATCGGCCTCGCTGCCACCGGCCGTAAAATATATCTCATTGGTCTTTGCCCCCAGGGACCGGGCAATGGTCTCTCTTGCATGGTTTACGGCCTTTTTACTCTCAGTGGAGAAGTCGTAGACCGAGGAGGGGTTTCCGTAATACTCCGTAAAGTATGGAAGCATGGCCTCCACCACCTCCGGCCTGGTCTTTGTGGTGGCCGCATTATCCAGATAAATCAATTGCTTCATAATCAAAATCCGCCTTTCTGTAGTCCTAAAGTTAAAAGCTTCATCTACGCTTTTTACTATACCATAGTATTCCTACAATTTCAATAGGAATACTTGTTTTATATGGTACTACTGTTATTATATGAAGTATGGGTGCGCTTAAACAATAATGAACCCGATGATTCAAGCCTGACGGGACAGGTAATGGGAGGAAAAACCGGGTGTCAGCCCTCAGGACGTTATATCCTGGCTGAACCCGGTTTTCTCTGTTCGTTACATGATTCGGCACCCCGAATCATTACATATATTTTCTTATGTTTTCCGCGCTGATTTCAGCGTGCTCCAGTGAGTTTTTCTCGTTCCACAGCTCAACCACCAGCCATTTTGCCCCATTCTCACCGGCTGATGCCACTGCTTTCTGCAAATCCAGCATTCCATGGTTGCCCACAGCGAATCCTTCCTCGTTGAACCGGTCGCATATCTCATCGTATTTTGCCATCAGATAGCGGTATTTATTCTCTATATCAAGAGAATCCTTCAGGTGCACCACGTCAATATGCCCCTTGTATTTTTTAAACATGGACTCTATATCCACGCCACAGCACATGAGCCACTGAGTATCAAATTCCGGCTGCAGATACTCAGCTCCAACCGCATCCATAAGGCCGTCCACCACATATTTATCCTCATAGTCATACAGGAACTCGGAAACGCCGCAGTGAATCTGCATCTGTACTCCGTTTTCCTTAAAAAACCTGGCAGCCCTGCCTAACTGCTGCTGAATCTTTTTCTGGTTTTCAAAGGAAGTCCTGTCCGCCTTAAAGGGTGAGCCAATTCCAACATAGGGCAGCTCCAGCGCCTGGCACTCCTTCAGGACCTCTTCCGGCATGGAGAGAACCTTATCCACCGGCATATGGCATCCCAGAATCTTCATATCCATTTTCCCGGCTGCCTCGCTGGCTGTGCGTGCGTCAATGCCGCAGCGGTCCTTTAAGGTGATATCCCCGCCCAGGGCATATTCAAAACCAGTATACCCCATCTCCTTCACGATTCTGAATACTTCCTCAAATCCTTTTTCTACACAGTGATCGTGGACACTCCACATTTGTATTCCTAAATTCATCCTGTCCTCCATTCTGCCCCGGGCCCCTGGTTCCCGAAAAACCGGTCCGGGCATGCAAATTTATGCGTTAAACTGCTCCAATTCATCTATGCGGACCTCGCGCCCCAGCTGGGCTGAGAGGTAAAAGGCTTCAATAATCGCAGTTACATTCAGGGTTTCTTCCTCCTTCACCAGGCACTCCGCCCCGTGCTGGATTACGTCCGCAAAGTTTTCCACGATTCCGGGATGCCCCACATCGCTTCTGGCTCCCGGCCTGGCAATGGGGATTTCCAGCTCCTCGTCTGACAGGAAGCCTTCCTCCTCACCGTAGAGACGCACCGGATTTTCAAGGTCAGTGCCCGACTTATAAACCATTCCCTTTTTTGTGCCTGCAAAGCTGTATGACATGGTGGTCGGAAGATTCACCGCCCATACAAACTTCAGCTGCATCTGCATACCGTTCTCAAATCTTACCAGCCCAGTGGCAAAATCCTCAACCGAGAAATCGCCCTTGTCGTAATCATCCCTTGGCTTAAAGGGCTGCTCGCCTGACATGGCTGGCAGCGTATCCTGGTTGGCATCCCTCTGGTTGGCTATCTTGCAGTATGTATTGGCGCTTACGCTGACCGCCTTGGGATTGCCCAGAATATACATGCTGCTGTCCACATAGTGGACGCCTATGTCACAGAACGGTCCTCCGCCATTGTCTGTCTTGGTGTGGAATTTGCCCCAGGTAGGCACGCCGCTTCTGCGCATTCCCGTGAGCTCCGTAAAGTACACCTGGCCCAGCACCCCGCTGTCCACAAGCTTCTTCATCTCCGTGACAGTGCCGACCCCGGAATTCTGGCAGGCCATCAGAGCTTTTCCGGCCTTTTTTGCCTCATGGAACATCTCCTGGGCATCCCTTAAGGACAGCGCCATGGGCTTCTCGCACAATACATTGGCGCCTGTGCGCAGGGCCGCAATGGTGTAACGCTTATGGGTATTATTGGCAGTGCACACATGAACCAGGTCAAACTTGTTCTCCTCCAGCATCTTCATGGGGTCCGTATAGATGTTCTGAATCCCATACTCCCTGCGGATATGCTCCAACGCGTCCTCCCTGCTGTCTGCGGCAGCAACGATTTCAGCCCTGCCGCCCAGCTTGAGGATAGCCGGAATATGCTGGGTTCCGGTGATAAAGCCTGAACCGATAATACCTATCTTTATTTTCTGATTACTCATGATTTCTGTTTTCCTTTCTGAACTGATTTGGCGTTTTTCCATACTGCTTTTTGAACAGTGAATAAAAATAATTCACATTATAAATTCCAACCTGCTCGCTTATATCCTTAATCAGGTCATCCGACTCCGTAAGCTTCCTGGCCGCTGCCTTCATGCGCACCTCCACAATATAGTCAGTGCAGCTTTTCTTGTTGTACGCGTAGAACACCTTCCCAAAATACCCGGCCGACATTCCCGTGCGGCTGGCAAGCGTCTCCACGGACAGCATTGCGTTCCCGTAATTTTCCTGGATGTACTGGTTGATGGACTGGATACAGGCCTGCTTATAGTCTGTTTCCTCCTGGGTATACTTTGACGCGGATGCCTCCTCACAAAATTCCTTCAGGCAGGCGCTTATATCTTCCATCGCGATGCAGGCTTCAAACCGCTCCGCCATGCCCTCCACCTCAGCTTTGGACATGGGGGCATTTACCTCCGTTAAACGTTCCTGTATTTCCTGGCACAGGCGGTTGGAAAACTCCAGGATGGAGTCCGCTTCATACCGGCCAATTTCCGCTGTAAAATCATTCAGCACCTTTTCCATCTGCTCCCGGTTATTCTGCATTATACATGCAATCACCTGTTTTGCCGCTTTCTCCGGGTATTTTCCTGCCCTTATATTCTGCTGGCGGGCTTCCCCGTCATAAATAATATTTTTACCCAGATGCAGTCTCTGCCTCAGGCCGTATACCGCGCTCTCATAGGACCGGGACAGACCGGACAGACCGGTTACCGCATTGCCGCAGCTGATGCTGATGTTGGTATTCATATCCCCGTAAAATACGGTCTGGATTCCCTTTAAAGCCAGCAGCAGCTCCTGATTGTCATCCTCCCTGTCCATACCAATCACATTTAACAGCACACTGTGATCCTTGCATATGCTGCGGTTCAGGATGCACATATCGCCCAATTCCTGGGAAATAATCCGGTTTAGCAGATTTCCCATTTCCTGGAATTGGAATATTTTCTCTTTGTCGTCCAGGGAAAACAGCACAACACGGTAAAAGGCTTTTCCCGCAATCTTCCTGGCCGTCTTATTGTAAATCTCCTGGTTGAACCTTACATCGTCTCTTGCACCTTCCAGATAATATTCAATCTGGTTCCTTCTTGCAATATCGTCATACAACTGGAAGGTGCTGTTGATTCTCTCTAGCTCGTTTATCTTCTCCCGCTGCGGGGAGCCGTCCGGTGTGACCCACTGGCGGAGCAGCTTCTGCACCGGCATGTAAATCATTCTGCTGAGATACACGGACAGCAGCATATAGACCGCGAACAACCCCAGCATGCAGATACCGTATATCCACAGGATATGGCTTACCCCATTGTCCAGCCCCGTCTTGGGAAACACGCTGACCAGGCTCATTCCTTCTATGCCTGACCGGCAGAAGGTAACCCAATACGGCACTCCGTCTAACAGGATTCCCTCCTGGCCCTTTTGGGTGCTTTGGATTTTCTCACGGATGGGTTCCAGGTCCGACTGGCTGACAATATCCGTGCCGCCAATGAGCGTTCCATCCTCTGTCATCATCAGCAGATACTGCTCCTGGGTAATCCGGCAGCGCTCATAAAAATCAAACAGGGTGTCTTTGGCTATGTTTCCAACAACAATCCCTCTGCCCAGGCTGCCGCCCGTGGGCATGTATACCAGGTTCAGGCCGCTTCTGCCAGTGTAGGAACCGTCTCCGTCCCCGCTCCATATAACCTTAACCATCTCCGGACCTCTGTCCTCAAAGCACGGCAGCAGCCAGTCCACTCCAAAATACACCTTCCTGGCGCTCAGGTACCGGTCTGTCTGCATATTTGCCACTCCCAGGTCATTGAGCTGGGAGTTTGCCACCGTAAGTACCTTCAAATGCTGCTGCAGCCGGTACTCCTCCAGCCGGTCCACATTATTTCTCCTCATGAACGAAGAACTCTCACGCAGGGTCAGGACGCCGTAGGCAGCCTCACAGAAACTCTCATACATACCGCCCAGCAGATAATCCAGCTGTTCCAGGCTGCGAATCGAAGTCTCATAATCACTTCCCTTCAGCGTGTGGGTGAAATCCCTGTACAAAACGATTCCCACCACGGACACCGACAGGATATTGA
>JAJQEA010000371.1 GCA_021201905.1 Clostridia bacterium | reverse complement strand
CGGCGGCGGCGACGGGTCCGGGGGGGCGCCGCCGGCGCCGGGGGCTGAGCCCTGTCCGGTGTCTGGCTTCCTCTTCCCATAAGCGCCAGCATCTGCGCTCTGGTGTTGCCCCCTGCGCCCTCGGATGCCTGCGCCAGGGCATAGTACAGGCTCACCGGGGAAAAATTCATATTTTCCCGGCTGTCCCGCAGTAGCGGCAGGAACACCCCATAGGAAAACCGGGATATCCCATCTGTAAAGTCCGGATTCACCGTGTTGTTCTGGGACACGGTGCGCATGCTGCCCAAATTATTGTAAGGAATGGGATCCGGATCCCTGGAACCGGATTCACACCGATACCCTTCTCCCGATACACCGTTAAAGGGCGCGGCAAAGGCCGCAGGACTTCCTGCGGCCAGTACGGAAACGGCCGTGGCCAGGACGCCTGCGGCGGCAATAGATATTATATTTCGCTTCATGATTCATTCCCCCTGTGATGACTGAAAAACTAAAACCATTTGCTTCTAATTCTATTTTACCAGAATAACAGCAGGAAAATGTTTCTATTTTCTTACTTTATATGGTCGTTATCTGTTACCACAGAGAAAACTCCTTCTCTCCCACCACAGGGTCCGCGGTTCCCTTCTTCTTATCTATCTCATATGTGTTGATTCTGTGGAACACATCCGGCTTTTCCTCATATCCAACCGAAACCTGAATCATTTTACTGTCCTCATAATCCACCTTAAACTGCAAAGGCTCCTCTTCGTCCTGGTACATTTCCATCTCCACCAGCTTATTCTCCAAAAGACGGCAGGCTGCCTCCGCTGTCATGGACGGCTTCTCAATCCATATGCCTGTCTCTGTATCCAGACAATACCAGGTTCCGTCAATCCGGTTCCAGCCTTTTAAGGGTTCCTCATTTTCTTCGTATACCCACTGTCCCTTCTCCTCCTGTACCCACTCCCCTGCCATGGCAGGAAATGTCAGGCCCATCATGGACGCCATGGCTGCAATGGCTGCCAATCTGTATTTTACTTTCATATAATTCCGCCTCCTGTCCCAGAGATAGTCTTAAAAATATCTTGAACCGGACATCAGTATACCACATGATTATTAACTATATGTAAACTGGTACGGGATTCCTTAACCCGCCTCCTGGAAATTCCCCGTGTACAGCTGATAGTACGTTCCCCTTCTGCCAATCAGCTCCTCATGGGATCCCCGTTCGATGATTCTGCCCTGTTCCATGACCATGATACAGTCTGAATTGCGGATGGTGGACAGTCTGTGGGCAATGACAAAAGTCGTTCTCCTGTTCATCAGGGCGTCCATGCCCGCCTGGACCAGTGACTCCGTTCTGGTATCTATGGACGAGGTGGCCTCGTCGAGAATCAGTACGGGCGGGTCTGCCACGGCTGCCCTGGCTATGGCCAGAAGCTGTCTCTGCCCCTGGCTCAGGCTGCCTCCATCTCCTGTGAGCACGGTTTCATAGCCATCCGGGAGACGTTCTATGAAGCTGTCTGCATTGGCCAGTTTTGCCGCGTTGACGCATTCCTCGTCTGTGGCGTCCAGCTTTCCGTAGCGGATATTGTCCATAACCGTTCCCGTAAACAGATGGGTGTCCTGGAGCACAATGCCCAGGGAACGGCGGAGGGCCGGTTTCTTTATTTTATTGATATTGATTCCGTCATAGCGGATTTTGCCGTCCTGTATATCATAGAAACGGTTAATCAGGTTGGTTATGGTGGTCTTTCCCGCGCCGGTGGATCCCACAAAAGCAATTTTCTGGCCAGGCTCGGCAAACATCTTGATGTCATGGAGCACCATCTTGGATTGGTCATAGCCGAAATCCACACCGTCAAAGACAATACCACCTTCCATTTTCTTATAGGTGACGGTTCCATCCACCTTATGCGGGTGCTTCCAGGCCCAGACACCGGTGCGCTCTTTCGTCTCTTCCAGTGTCCCATCCTCCTGTTCCCGGACATTTACGAACTCCACATACCCATTGTCCTCCTCCGGCTTCTCGTCCAGAAGCTCAAACACCCTTTTTTGCGCCTGCCGCCGCCATGACCACGGAGTTCATCTGCTGGCTGATTTGGGTGATTGGCTGGGTGAAATTCTTATTGAGTCCCACAAATGCAATGATGGTGCCGATAGTGATTCCGCCTATGCCGTTTAATGCCAGGATTCCTCCCGCCACAGAGCACAGGACATAGCTCAGGTTGCCGATATTGGCATTGACCGGCATGAGGAGGTTGGCGTATCGGTTGGCCTTATCCGCGTTGTCCCGAAGCCGTTCGTTCAGCACCTCAAACTCCCTTTTAGCCTGTTCCTCATGGCAGAATACCTTGACCACCTTCTGTCCGTCCATCATTTCCTCTATATATCCGTCCACCTCTCCCAAAGCGCTCTGCTGTTTCCCGAAATGGGTGGCGGACCTGCCTGAAAGACATCTTGTGGCCAACACCATGACACCAGCCATGGCAAAGGTAAGTATGGACAGCGGCACATTTAAAATCAGCATGGAGACAGCGGTTGCCGCCAGCGTGACCGCTGAATTGGCTACCTGGGGAATGCTCTGGCTCATAAGCTGCCTCAGGGTATCCACATCATTGGTATACACCGACATAATGTCCCCGTGGGTATGGGTGTCAAAATATTTGATTGGCAGGGATTCCATCCTGGTAAACAGCTCCACCCTCAGACGCTTCATGGTGCCCTGGCTTACCGCGACCATGATTCTGTTATATGCATAGGCCGCCAGAATGCCTGTAAGGTAAAGGGCCGCCAGCCCCCACAGCGCCTCTGCCAGAGGTGAAAAATCCGGCGCCGTATTCCCCGCTAAAGCCTGTTCTGCCAAAGGCCGGATATAATCATCCACCAGGGACTGTATGAATACCATTCCCTTCAGGGTAGCCGCGGCGGACAGTATGATGCAGGCCAGCACCGCGGCCACCGCAAGTTTATAATTGGCAGCCATATACCGGATGACACGGCCCAGGACCCGGACGGACTCCTTTGTCTCCGCGGCCTGCTCCTTCCGGCTGCTCTGTATCTTCTGGCTGCTCTGTATCTTCTGACTGCTCCGCTTCCTCTTACCGCTCTGTCTCTCTTCCATCACGCCACACTCTCCTTTCCTGAATCTTCCGTCCGGACCTGGTCAAAGCCCCCTCCGCCTCTGCTCTGTGACTCGTATATTTCGCGGTATATCTCATTGGACAAGACCAGCTGTTCATGGGTTCCGTATCCGTTTATACGCCCGTCCTCCATCACCAGTATGTGGTCTGCATGCTGCACACTTGAAATGCGCTGGGCAATGATAATCTTGGTTGTCCCCGGTATGGCCGACGCAAGGGCTTCCCTGATTTTGGCGTCGGTCGCCATATCCACGGCGCTAGTGGAATCGTCCAGAATCAGTATCCTGGGTTTCTTTAGCAACGCCCTGGCAATACACAGTCTCTGCTTCTGGCCGCCTGACACATTGGTTCCGCCCCGCTCCAGAAGGGTGTGATACCCGTCGGGCAAGCGCTCTATGAACTCGTCGGCACAGGCCGCAAGGCAGGCTGCCCGGCATTCTTCCTCCGTGGCATCCTTATTTCCCCATTGCAGGTTCTCAAGAATGGTACCGGAAAACAGGACATTTTTCTGCAGCACCACTGCCACGGAGTCTCTGAGGGTTTCCAGATCATATTCCCGCACATCCCTGCCTCCCACACAGACGCTGCCGCTGTCCACATCATAGAGACGGCTGATCAGATTTACCAGGCTGGACTTGCCGCTTCCCGTACCGCCTATGATGCCAACGGTTTCTCCGGAACGGATATGGAGCTCGATGCCGGACAGCGCCTGCCTGGCTCCGCCCTTGCCGCTTTCCTTGTGGCTTCCATCATCCATTCCTCCTGCATCCTCCTTCCCCTTCCCATAGGAAAAACATACGCGGTTAAAATCAATGCTTCCGTCTGCCACATCCACTGCAGGGTGTTCCGGGTTGCGGATGCCCGGCTCTTCCTTAAATACCTCTTCAATTCTCCTTATGCTGGCAGCGCTCATGGTAATCATGACAAATATCATGGACAGCATCATAAGAGACATCATGATTGACATGATATAGCTGAACAGGGAGGTCAGCTCGCCGCTGCTCATCGTCCCAGCCACGATGAATCTGGCCCCAAACCAGGATACGGCCAGGATACAGCCGTAAACCACCAGCATCATGGCCGGATTGTTAAATGCCAGGGTGCCTTCTGCCTTTACGAACAGGCGGCACAGGTTTTCCGCTGCCCTGGTAAACTTTTGGTTCTCATAATCCTCCCGAACGTACGCCTTCACCACCCGGATGCCGGATACATTTTCCTGGACACCAGCATTCAGGTCGTCATATTTAGTGAAAACAACGTCGAAAATCTTCCTTGCCGCCATCATGATAATCCCCAGAATACATGCCAAAAACAGGATGGCTCCCAGGAAAACCATGCTGATCTGAGGGTTAATCATGAAGGACATGGCCATGCTGCATACCAGCATAAGGGGCGCCCTGACAGCCACCCGGATACACATCTGATAAGCGTTCTGGATATTGGTTACATCCGTGGTCATGCGGGTCACCAGACCTGCCGTGCTGAACTTATCAATGTTTGAAAAGGAAAATGACTGCACCTTGTCATAAATTCCCTTTCTCAGATTACTGGCCAGGCCGGAAGATGCGCTGGCCGCGTATTTCCCTGCCATTGCCCCGGATATCAGGCTGATAAGAGCCATGACAATCATGATTCCTCCGTAGGTATATACCTTTCCCATGTTTCCCTCCTGGATTCCCTCATCAATAATCAGCGCCGTGATAAAGGGAAGCATGACCTCCATGATTACCTCAATAGCGGTAAAAAGAGGGGTCAGAATGGAATCCTTTTTATACTGTTTAAGCTGTGCTAAAATAGTCCTCATATTCTGTCTCCTTATATTGTGTTTCCTTCAAAATCCTTGCCCTGGGGTGACCCCGTATGATTTTCTGCCTGTCATCCGGTTCCCACATGATGTCACCTCATTCCGTCTGCTGCCATAGTGTGCACACGAAATAGTTAACTAGCTAATCATTTACCCCTATATTTATACCTCATATCTTGTTGAATGTAAAATTCAAATATGTTATAATCTATAAAAATATTTTATTGTTTACTATTAGTGATATTTTTTGAAGCAATGAATCAAAAGAACTTTAACAATGATTGAAAAGAAACAGCAAACCAAATTCAAAGGAAATTCAGGAGGCGGTTCCTATGAATACTGTGCAGTTAGAATGTTTTCTGGCCGTGGCGGAATATCTGAATTTTTCCAGGGCTGCTGATTTTTTAAAAATCACCCAGCCGGCTGTGAGCCATCAGATCACATCCCTGGAGGACGAGCTGGGGACCAGGCTCTTTGTGCGCACCAGCAAAAATGTAAGCCTGACCGAAGCCGGGCTCATGTTCATAGAGGATGCATCCAGCATCTTAAAGATTGCTTCCGGCGCTAAAAACCGTCTGGGCCAGGGAGGCAGTGACCTTCTGTTCCTGACCGTGGGGTGCCACAACCAGTCAGAGCTGGATTTTCTCCCCCCTGTCATACACAGGCTGGCAGGCCGTTTTCCCACCCTTCACCCTTCTGTGAAGCTGATTCCCTTTAAGTCCATGGCCAATCTCCTGGAGGAGGAGCGTATACACGTCATGTTCGACTTCCAGCAGGATAACCCTAAAAAGCCCATCGGCATATTCCACGAGCTGGCCCGGACACCGCTGGCCTGCGTGTGCAGTACCGGACATCCCTATGCCGGGCGCACCTGCCTGAATGTGGATGAGCTAAAGGGGCCCATGGTCCTGGGCGAGCCCCACAGGCTGCCCCCTTTTGTGCACCAGTCCCAAATCCGCGTCTCCTCCTCCTGCCATCCCTCGGAGCTTTACTTCGTGGACACCTATGAAAGCATATTGGCCCTGGTACGGGCAGGCCTTGGATACAGCCTTCTTCCCTTCTATCCGGGCAGTGATAAGAAGGGGCTTTGCTATATACCGGTGACGGGAATACCGCCCCTTGCCTTCGGCCTGTACCACAAAGGGGTAAAGGGAAATACCCTGCTAAAAGAATTCATCCGGCTATTGGACGAGGAGATAGCTGCCGGTGAATTGCGGACATGATGTCACAGCAGTTAAACATGAGCCACCATATCACGCCCCTTCTGCGAATCAATCTTCACACTTTCCAGCCTTCCGTCCTCCCGCTTTTCCACCCGAAGGACAAAGGGGAAGATATCACGCTTTGTACAGAGCCGGAAATCCTCCTGGGGATAGATCTCCTGAGTGTGGGGATTGAAGAAATGTTCCCCGCCGTCCTCCCTGAGGGTACGGATTTCCTCGTCAATAAGACAGGATCTGCCCTCAAGAATACTTTTAATATACCGTGCGCAGATTACATCCTCCCTGGCGGTCCTCTCTCCTCCGTTTCCCATGGCTACAAGTGATACGGTCTCAGGCTGCCTTGCGCTGATATACTCGGCAACTGCCCTGGCATTTACCAGGCTTCCTGTCAGTATCTCCTCCGCGTGAACGGCATTCACGATTCCCTGTGTCCCCGCGCTTGTGGTATGTACGATTTTTTTCCCTGATAAATCCACATCCTGTGTCTGGGACGGTGAATTACCATAGTCAAATCCCTCACACCTGCGTCCCCTTCTCTCTCCTATAAGCAGATACTCCGGATGGGCCTGTTTCAGACGCCTGGCCTCCTCCACGCTCCCGGCCGGGAATACGGCGGAGGCTCCCCGCGCGTACAGATAACACTCCAGTGAAAAAGCCCGGAATACATCAATGATAACAGTCAACCCCTCTGCCTTCTTTGCGCCTTCAATCAATTCCAATATCCTGATTTCCATGCTGTCTCCTCCCTGGGGCTCCTTGTGACGCCCTGTTTTTTCCATATTTTCCATCATACACCCTGTAAGCTTATTTATCAACTTTTAGTTTGTAAAATGATGCATGATTATAAAACCTATATGTTGTGAAATAGCATCAAGCATTGTATAATCAGCCCATAAGCTGATTGGAGAATGGATATGATATATAATACCCCAAAAGAATTGTTGTCTGAGATTAAACATATAATGGACTTAAGGGACATCCCAATGAAAGATCTTGCGTCACGTTTAAATGTATCCCAACAAACAGTAAGTAAGATTTTCGGAAAATCAAATCCACAATTGTCTACGGTTTTACAGATATGTGAAGCTCTTAATATTGCAATGGACATTACGTTTGTGGATCAATAAAAATATGTGAAAAGGGGGACGCGGGATATAGATTAAGTACATACCCGGATAAGTTATGAAACAATGCCCATACTGCGGAAGCGATCTTCCCAATGACAATGAAATTTTTTGTGTCAAATGCAACCATATAATTGACGATGATTTCCTCCTCCGAAAAGAAATCAAAAAAGAACTGGAATCAATGAGTCCGGCCAAAATGAAAGCAAAGGATAAAAAGAAGTATACAAAACCAACTATATCTAACCACCGTAAACGCGACGATTATGTTCCTTTAAACTACAATGAAAAAAAGTCATATGCCAATATAATTTTAATCGCCATTGTAGTTGTAATCATTTTGTATATACTTTTTAAATAATAAATCTGAATAGCTATGCACCTTATCTGATCTGCTTGTTTGGAGCACAATTATACTTATGCCAATACAGGCATAAAACCGCCAGAAATACCGCGCCCAAGAACACCGCTGTATACCGGATAATGCCCTCCATATTCAGAACCTGGTCCTGTGGGACCTTGACGGCCACGGTCCAGCCATACGGTTCCAAACGTTCATACACCACATAGCTTCCCTCCTGAAGCAGGCTGCCCTTCCCCTGGTTCATGAAAGGCAGGAGGGACGCCACGCTGTCCGGTGCGTTCCCGGTCACGGCTGAATCCACACTGTAAATGCATGCCCCGCTATGGTCCATGATATAAAAGGAACCGTTTAATCCCATATCCATATCTGAAAGTGACGACGACAGCCTGCTCCTATCTATATCCACATAAAGGCTGCCCAGACAATCTTCTATGGTCTCAAAGGACGTGATATCCTGATAACTGCGCCGGAAGGTGATGACCTGATTTCCGGAATCCTGAAAATAGTCATCCACATGGGGAGACAGCACCGAAACATTCCCTTCCCCATCCTCTTTGCCGGTCCAATACAGGAACGCGTCCTCATCCAGTATCTTCTGCGCGTTCCTGGTGGCGTAATAAATCCGCCCTTTCTGGTCCTTAAAGCAGGCGGTGCGCAGCCGGCTGTCCCTGTCCAGCATATCGCTCAGAAGGAGTGTGATTTCCATCTTTCTTTCCTCCTGGCTCAGACCGGGGGATTTTAAAATCTGGTACAGGAATGTCCCGTCGTCCGTGGAAATGTCATAGATATATTTTGTCAGGCCGCTGTATTCCTCCACCATCTCTTCTGTATGCCGGCTTCCATAGCTCACCATGCGCCCCATGTCGTCCAGCACCACCCGCTCCATATTGTCCTTTAAATGGCCAAGCAGTGCTGTACCGGCGGCCGCAAGAGGCACAATGCCCAGCAGCACAAAGGATATAGCCAGCCGGATTAATATGCTCTTTCTTCTCTCCATCACGGTTCCTCCCATTGTTCCAACAGCTTTTCTGCCAGGGATGGAATTGATG
>JAJQEA010000130.1 GCA_021201905.1 Clostridia bacterium | reverse complement strand
CCTATACTCTCAGCTTATTCCAACCTTTGTTATTCTATACTATGAAAAATCAATTTGACTTGCGAGAGATCTCTTTGGAACAGATGAGGGGTTTTTAATGTCATATAAAGATATCGCAAATGATGAAGATTTTATTCAGCCAGTTATGGATTTTGTATCCAGAGAGAAAGAGATTCGTCGGCAGTTAGAGAAAGTTATTCCGGCATATAAACAGAAAGCTATATTTGCTGCCGTAAAGCTTTCTCAAATTTTGGAGTGAGACATGAAAAACAAGCAAATATACTTGAACCTTCTGGCACAAATGTTTTCATTTGCAGTCAGCTTTATAATTTCCTTTTTTATCAGTCCGTTGATTGTAAAAACCGTGGGAAAAGAAACATACGGTTTTTTGGGTGTTGCAAACAACTTTACGAGTTATGTTATGATCGTGACGGTGGCGTTGAATTCTCTGGCAGGTCGTTTTGTGTCGGTCTATTATCACCAAAACAAAAAGAAAGAAACAGAACAGTATTTCACTTCGGTTTTTGTTGCCAATATATTTACTGTGATGTTCCTGCTGGTTCCGGCAATGATATTCACATTGAATGTCGATAGGTTTCTTAATGTTCCTGCAGAAAGTGTTCAGGATGTCAAATTTACGTTTGCTCTTGTATTTATTGGCTTTTTCGTAAATTTGGCTTCATCCATCTTTTCTGTTGCAACATTTGTTACCAATAAAATATATCTGGCATCCATTCGAACGATAGAGGCAAATTTGCTGAGACTGATTATTCTCGGTATTTCCTTTGCATTATTTAAGCCAAGTATTGTGTATGTGGCGTTAGCAATGCTTGGTTACTATTTGCTCATAGCGTTTACAAATTGGCGGTATACAAAAATACTGATACCAGAAATCAAAATCAAATGGTCGTCATTCAATATCCAAAAGATTTTGGAGCTAATCATATCAGGATGCTGGAGTAGTATAACTGCACTGAGCAATGTCCTCCTGGAGGGGCTTGATTTGCTGGTTTCTAATTTGTTGATAGATGCGAGCGCTATGGGGACCGTCTCTATTGTGAAGACTGTTCCGAATATGATCAATCAATGTATGGGATCTGTTCTGAGTGTTTTTACCCCACAGCTGACGATCAGTTATGCTAAGGGGGATGTTTCGGGAATGATTTCTTACCTGGAGTATGCCTGTAAAGTAGTCGCACTTTTAATGGCTTTTCCAATTTCTTTTTTAGTCGCATTCGGGAAAACTTTTTTTCTCTTTGGATGCCAACAGAGAACGCAAGTGTACTTTGGGGGCTTTCTGTTTTGTCACTGGGAGGTTTGGTTTTTGCTGGTTCTGTAGTTATTATGTATAATATGTTCACAGTAACAAATCATCTTAAGGTTCCTGCACTGGCAACGCTTACCACTGGAGCGCTTAATACATTGATTGTATTCACTCTATTGAATACAACGGAGTTGGGGATCTATGCTGTAGTATCTGTTAGTTCAATATTGGCGTTAGTAAGAAATTTAACTGTAAATATTTCTTATTCCGCTAAATGCGTTGGTGTTGCTCCACTGAAATTCTATCAGATTGCCGGCAGAAGTTTTGGATTTGTCATAATCAGCTCTGTTATTGGAAGCATTATAGCGCATATCGGAAATCCTGCCAGCTGGGGGCTTCTGATCCTTTGCGCCGGAGTGATGTGTGTTCTGTCAATCAGTTTGGAATATATGCTTTTCTTCTCTAAAGAGGAAAAACAGAATCTGATGGTAATGATATGGACATTACTTGACAAAGTGAGCAAAGCGAAGAAAGAAAGGTGAACTGATGATAATTACATTTATTTCTAATTACTTGACACTGCACCAGATTCCGTTCTGTGAAGCCATGTATAGAGAACTGGGGGACAAATTTCGCTTTGTGAATACAGAGCAAATGGAAGCAGAACGAATCTCAATGGGGTGGAAAAATGAGAAAAGATATCCCTTTGAGATTGATATACAGCATGCTGGCAATCTGATGGATGAGAGCGATATTGTAATCATAGGTTCTGCAGATGAGTCCCTTATTCAATGCAGGTTAAAGAACAATAAGCCTGTTGTTCGATATAGCGAGCGAATTTTGAAAAACGGGCGATGGCATATGCTTTCGCCTCGTGCAATCAAGAATATGTTCAGAGCGCACACAAGGTTTACAAATAATCGGATTTGGATGCTTTGTGCAAGTGCTTATGCTGCAGGAGATTATGGATTGTTTGGCGCGTATTGGGGGAAATGTCATAAATGGGGGTATTTTCCAAAGACAATAAAGTATGATGGCATCGAACAATTTATAGAATTGAAGTATCCTGCTTCCATTCTATGGGTCGCAAGACTTATAGAATTGAAGCATCCGGAGTTACCTGTTTTAGTTGCTGGAAAGCTTAGGGATGAAGGCTACAGTTTTGAACTTAACATGATAGGTAATGGCGTAATGGAAGAACAATTAAATGAAATGATAAATGGAAATGATTTAAAGGAATATGTGCATCTTCTTGGCTCTATGAAGCCTGATGAGGTCAGAAAGTATATGGAGCAATCACAGATTTTTTTGTTTACAAGTGATCGTAATGAAGGGTGGGGTGCAGTATTAAACGAATCAATGAATTCGGCATGTGCAGTCATAGCAAGCCATGCAATAGGCTCCATCCCCTTTTTAATTAAAGACAAGGAAAATGGCTTGATATATGAGGATAGAAATATAGAGGATTTGTATTCTAAGGTCAAACTCTTGATTGATAATAATCAATATGCAAGAACTCTCGGAAAAAATGCATACAAAACAATTGTAACCGAATGGAATGCTGAAGTTGCAGCAAAGAGACTTACCGCTTTTTGCAAAGCGATTAAGTATCAGGAAAAAATACCGGAATATCAGGAAGGACCTATGAGTAAAGCTGGGTTTTTGTCGAATCACTGGTATCGAAAAAAGAAGAGATAAGTAAATAATGAATAAAAAAATAATAATTACGGAAAAAAAATGTTCAGGCTGTCATGCTTGCTTTTCAATATGTCCCAGAAGGGCAATTAAAATGAAACCAGATGAGAAAGGTTTTTTGCAGCCTGAGATTAATTATGCATTATGCGTAGGATGCAAGCTGTGCCAGAAGGCCTGCCCGCTGAATGAAGCAGATGCGCAGATTTCCGGTGTTCCTGTTTCCTATGCAGCGTATTCTTTGAATGAGGAAAGCCACTGGAATAGTTCATCCGGAGGTGTTTTTTCTCTGCTTGCCTGCGAAGTTTTACGAGAAGGCGGAACCGTTTACGGAGCTGCGTTTTCTGAGAGTTTCCAAGTTGAGCACCGGAGGATTACAAATGATGTGCGACCTCTGCAAACTTCAAAGTATGTCCAGAGTCGGATCGGAGATATGTTTCTGGAAGCAGAAAAGGACATGGAAGTCGGAAAGAAGGTTTTGTTTTCCGGAACACCTTGCCAGATTGGCGGCCTTTACAGTTTCTTAAAACAACGAAAAACGGATACTGCGGCTCTGATAACGGTCGATCTCATTTGTCACGGTGTCCCAAGTCCTCTTTTATGGGAGAAACATTTAGTAAAGGTTTCTTCCGGAAGAAAGCCGATTTCTGTCAATTTTCGGGATAAGCGGCTATCCTGGGGCGGTTATTCCCTTACCTGCCGGTTTGAAGATGGAACAGAGTACTCTGTAAAAGCTGGTCAGGATGTTTATATGCGGGGCTTTTTTGCAAATATGACGTTACGGGAAAGTTGTTTTTCTTGCCAGTTTAAGACCAAATCCCGTGTGGCAGATATTACACTCGCAGACTACTGGGGAGTTGAGAAATTCAATCCGGAAATGGTGGATAAGAACGGGACTTCTGCTGTTGTGATTCACAGCCATAAAGGACAGCAGCTCTTTTCAAAAATAAAGAGTCAGATGAGAAGTGAGAAAGTGTCATTAGATTCCATTCTTGCCTATAATAAACCAATGGTTCAGAGTGTTGCTTCTCATCCCAGAAGGGAACAATTTTGGAAACAGATTGTTGAACAGGGGGTTCATTGT
Source organism: Clostridia bacterium (assembly GCA_021201905.1). GTDB lineage: Bacteria > Bacillota > Clostridia > Lachnospirales > Lachnospiraceae > Enterocloster. The sequence goes on along the minus strand of JAJQEA010000130.1, from coordinate 4,656 downwards.
TATGATGAGTTGATTGTTCAAATCTTGAAGCCTACGTTGCCGGAAAAAATAAATCTTTATATTGTGAAGATAAAGCGCACATTAAGGAGGGCACTGAAATTATTATCTCATTAATTATCAGATGATGCAAGCGAACCTGCATGATAAATTTGGGCTAAATACTCCAGCGTGCTTTGCTGATTTTCTGGAAAGTATACAATAGTGTTAATTATTGAAAATAAAGAAATTGAGGTATTGAAATGAAAGCGAAATACAAAATAGCAGTAGCTGGCACAGGATATGTTGGATTATCAATAGCCACACTTTTATCCCAGCATCATGAGGTTATGGCTGTGGATATCGTGCAGGAGAAAGTGGAGATGATTAATCAGAGAAAGTCTCCAATTCAAGATGACTATATTGAGAAGTATCTGGCAGAGAAAGAATTGAATCTGACTGCAACTTTGGATGCAGAAGCAGCATATAAGGATGCAGACTTTGTTGTGATTGCAGCCCCCACTAACTATGACAGCAAGAAGAATTTTTTTGATACATCGGCAGTTGAAGCGGTAATTAAACTTGTTATCCAGTATAATCCTGAAGCGGTGATGGTTATCAAATCTACGATTCCTGTTGGTTTTACAGCAGGTGTTAGAGAAAAATATCACTGTGATAACATTATTTTTAGTCCAGAATTTCTCCGTGAATCTAAGGCTCTTTATGACAACCTATATCCATCTCGTATTATTGTAGGAACAGATATAGAGAATGCAAGACTGGTAAAGGCTGCAAATACTTTTGTATCCTTGCTTCAGGAAGGAGCGATTAAAGAAAATATTGATACTCTGATTATGGGATTTACAGAAGCAGAGGCGGTGAAGTTGTTTGCGAATACATATCTGGCATTAAGAGTTTCTTATTTTAATGAATTGGATACCTATGCAGAGTCAAAAGGTTTAAATACCCAGAAGATTATCAATGGTGTGTGCCTTGATCCGCGTATCGGTTCCCATTATAACAACCCGTCGTTTGGGTATGGCGGTTACTGTCTGCCGAAGGATACAAAGCAGCTTCTTGCGAATTATGCAGATGTACCTCAGAATATGATATCTGCGATTGTGGAGAGCAATAGGACTAGGAAGGACTTCATTGCAGATCACGTGCTGGCCAAGGCGGGATATTATGACTATTACAACAAAGGGGATTATTCTGCAGAACAGGAAAAAGAATGTACGATCGGTGTTTACAGACTTACCATGAAATCAAACTCTGATAACTTCCGCCAGAGCAGCATTCAGGGGGTCATAAAACGCATTAAGGCGAAGGGGGCTATGGTTGTAATCTATGAACCGACGCTGGAGGACGGAAGTACTTTCTTCAGTAGCAAAATTGTAAATAATTTGGAGAAATTCAAGGAAATGAGTCAGGCGATTATTGCAAACCGTTATGATAGTTGTTTGGATGATGTGAAGGAAAAGGTGTATACCAGAGGTATTTTCTGCCGAGACTAGATATTTTTATTTGAGGTAACCACATATAAAAAGAAACAGCTAAATCACAATTAAGATCAAGTCACCTTCTAAATACATATCGTGTGCAGATAAAAGATGGTGCTCTGCTCGTTGATATTTGCGCATAGTTCATAGCATATTAGGATCAGGGCGACACAAGTGTAACATGAGTTTTAGGGGGAGAAGAATATTTAATATAAGGAAGGACAGAAACAATGAGTACACTCAAAGACAAAACATTATTAATCACTGGAGGAACCGGTTCTTTTGGAAACGCAGTATTAAATCGTTTCCTTGCTACCGACATTGGAGAAATACGTATCTTTTCTCGTGATGAGAAGGAGCAGGATGATATGCGTCATGAGTTTCAGGCTAAGATGCCGGAAGTAGCGGATAAGATTAGTTTTTATATAGGAGATGTCCGGGATTTGGATTCCGTGAAGAATGCGATGCATGAGGTTAACTATATTTTTCATGCGGCAGCATTAAAGCAGGTTCCGTCTTGTGAGTTTTTTCCAATCGAAGCAGTAAAGACGAATGTTCTTGGAACAGAAAATGTGCTGACCGCAGCGATTGAAGAAGGTGTGGAATCTGCTATTTGCCTTTCAACAGACAAGGCTGCTTATCCTGTTAATGCTATGGGAACATCCAAAGCGATGATGGAGAAGGTAATTGTAGCGAAGTCCAAAACAACAAAGAAGACAAAAATCTGCTGTACCCGTTATGGTAATGTTATGTGTTCACGTGGTTCTGTTATCCCACTATGGATTGACCAGATCCGTAATGGAAATCCGATTACTGTGACAGAGCCAACGATGACATGATTCATTATGTCTTTGGAGGAAGCAGTTGATTTAGTTCTGTTTACATTTGAATATGGTGAGCCGGGAAATATCTTGGTACAGAAAGCTCCAGCTTGTATGATTCAGATACAGGCAGAGGCAGTCTGCGAACTGTTTGGCGGTAAGAAAGAGGATATAAAGGTAATCGGCATTCGTCATGGTGAGAAAATGTATGAAACACTTCTGACAAATGAGGAATGTGCTCATGCCATTGACTTGGGCAACTTCTATCGTGTACCATGTGATAAGAGAGGACTGAATTACGATAAGTATTTCACAGAAGGAAATATTGAGAGAGCAAAGTTGAGCGAGTTTAACTCTAATAATACGAAGCTGTTGACTGTTGAGGAGACAAAAGAGAAGATCGCGGCACTTACATATATTCAGAAAGAGCTGGCGAAAGAGATTCAATCATATTAATTTTCAGACAGATAATCTTCCTGGTGCTTTAAGTGATTCAATTGCAGTGGAATATGAAAAACTTAACATATATGGCGTATAATATTTTATTGGAACAGGAAGAAAGTCAACATCCAGTGAAAGATATACTTGCAGATAAAGGTGCAGATATAGGTATTGCAGCAATTACTGCTGTTGCACCAGGAGTGATGCTGATACTAAAATCATGGCTTGCTCAAAAGGGAATCATAATGCCGTAATAAATAAGATACTGGGAAATTATGAAGGGAAAATATAATGAATATATTAGTAACCGGCGCAAAAGGCATGGTAGGAACTGCCCTGTGCGCCAATTTAAGGAATATTAAAGAAAATAAGAACCGTACAAGACCGGGAATACAGATTGATGAGATTTACGAATATGATTTGGATTCTACATTTGAGGAGTTGGATAAATACTGTCAGAAAGCAGACTTTGTATTTAATTTTGCGGGTGTAAATCGCCCGGAAAATCCGGAAGATTTTATGAAGGGAAATTTCGGATTTGCATCTGAACTGCTGAATAATTTGAAAAAGTATGAGAATAAAGCAACAATTATGCTTTCCTCCTCTATTCAGGCAACGCTAGCTGGAAGATTTGACAATAGTGAATATGGAAGAAGCAAGAAGGAAGGAGAAGAACTGTTTTTCTCCTATACGGAAGTAACTGGAGCAAAGGTGGCGGTTTATCGTTTTCCGAATTTGATGGGACACAGCCGTCCGAAGTATAATTCCGCAGTGTCAACGTTTTGTTGGGCGGTGGCGAATGATGAGGAGTTTACTGTCAATGACCGTAGCACGGAGCTGGAGTTGCTTTATGTTGATGATCTGGTCGAGGGAATGATTGACTTGCTTGAAGGCAAGGAAGTTCACTGTGAATTTGATGGTGTGGAAACGGTGGTTACTGAAAACGGACGCTATTGCTGTGTCCCGGTAACACATAAAGTAACATTAGGGGAGATCGTTGATCTGCTGGAGCAGTTTAAAGCGCATCCAAGTACTCTGATAATGCCGAAGATGCCGGAAGATTCTTTTGCGAAGAAGTTATATAGTTTGTACCTGACATATTTACCAGTTGAGAAATTCAAGTATGCGCTTAAAATGAATGTAGATGACAGAGGTTCTTTCACGGAGCTGGTACATACGGCAGACTGTGGACAGGTCAGCATTAATATTTCAAAACCGGGAATTACAAAAGGACAGCACTGGCATAATTCCAAGTGGGAACTGTTTATCGTAGTTGCTGGACATGGACTGATTCAGGAGCGAAATATTCATACTGGCGAGATTGTAGAATTTGAGGTGAGTGGAGATAAATTAGAGACCATTCATATGATTCCTGGCTGGACGCACAATATTATTAACTTATCAGAAAAAGAGAATCTGGTTACAGTTATGATTTGCAATGAGGTTTTCAATCCAGAGAGACCAGATACGTTTTTTGAGCCAGTGTAAAGGGGGAATAATAGAAATGACTGAGATTAGAACTGATTATTCAGAAGTAAAATGGAAAGATAACGGAAAGTTAAAACTGCTCATTATCGTCGGCACAAGACCGGAGATCATCCGTCTGGCAGCTGTAATCAACAAATGCCGGAAATATTTTGATGTGGTTCTGGCTCATACTGGGCAGAATTATGATTATAATTTGAATGGGATTTTCTTTGAGAATCTGAAGATTGAAAATCCGGAAGTTTATATGGATGCATCTGGGGACGATCTCGGTGCGACCGTTGGCAATATCATTAACTGCTCCTACAAACTGATGAAACAGATTAAGCCGGAGGCGCTCTTGATATTGGGTGACACCAATTCTTGCCTGTCAGCGATTGCAGCAAAGCGCCTGCATATCCCTCTAATACACATCAGACCCATCCCACGAAGAA
>JAJQEA010000112.1 GCA_021201905.1 Clostridia bacterium | reverse complement strand
GTCCAGAATCGTATGTTCCATAATCTGGAACAGCTGGAGGCCATACGGGCCGGGGAGCCCTTATTGGACGCAGGGTGTCCCTTCAGCACATTGGAGACATGGGACAGCTCTGTCCTGGGTATGGTGAGGCAGGACGGACAGGGGGGAAAGCTTATTGGCCTGTTTAATTTCAGCGGAGAGCGCCGTACCTCATGGATCGACGAGAGGGATGGCATGTATAGGGATATGGTTACAGGGGAACCCATCGAGGCGTCCGGCGTCAGTCTGCCAGGTTTTGGTTTTCTGTGGATGAAGCGTCAGTGCGGATGACAAAGCCGTATTCCGCCGTGCTGTTGTCATTCCACCGGCAGTTTACACGAAAACCTCTCAGAATACCGGCTTCTTTGTAAGTAGACATATCAGAACTCAGAAGGGCCGTCCTGTTGATATCCAGGGAAAAGCAGGCCGCGCCGCCGAAACAGGCCAGGGAAAATTCTTCTGTGGCCTGTTCGTTGTATTTCGGGGAACCGTCACCGCGCAGTATAAGGTCCTGAACCGTGATATGGTCAGGAACCGTGCCTTCCCTGAACTCCAGGGAAATATCTGTCCCCAATTTGACATAGGGAATGTCCTGTTCCTTCTCTGCCAGATAGGAGAGGGGTTCGGCTCCGCAGGCAATGACAGCCGTTTTTGTCCCGTCATCGCCCGGCATGTATAATTGATACCCGCCTGAGGAATAAGGAATTTCTGTTTTGTCCGGCCCGTATGTGACCAGGAGCTGGGGGATGGTAATGGGGAAAGGCGGTGCCGTGTCCGGGGCTTTGGTTGGGGCGGAGGATGGCTCCCTGTCCGAAGCCCTGGTTGGGGCGGAGGCTGTTTCCCTATCCGAAGCCCTTGTTTCAACAGAGGCGGTTACCTTAACAGAATCACTTATTTCTGCAGCAGCTGTTTCACCATCCGAAGCATCATTCCGGTGCCAACGTGACATACCAGCCGTGTACAGGACAATCAGAATAAAAGAGAGAATCAATACAGGAATACATCTGCGTTTTTCTTTCACGAAACGTTCCTTTCCGGCCAATCAAGGCCATTCACATTTTTCCAATCACATTTCCATACAACCAATATAATACAATCAGTCCCATAAGACTTGAAGAAAAGCTGAAAAATTTTTACGATTCCATGAGAAATGGTACGAGAAATACCAAAAGCGAAGCTGTGATTTTCCTATTGATACTTTGGCGGAGGGGGTGTATTCTTTAGGAGAGAAAAATGGAAATGAGAGAGGAACCTTCATGAGTCATTATGAATTAATCGGTTTTGATATGGACGGCACCATACTGAACAGCCAAAAGACCATATCAGACCGAACACTGGAAGCTGTAAACCGGGCCGCCCGTATGGGAAAACGCGTCATATTATCCACCGGACGCTGTATCAGCGAGCTGGAGGAATTTAAGGATGTCCTCGCCAATGTCAGCCACTATGTATGCGAAAGCGGCGCCCTGATTTATGATGCGGTGAATCAAAGCATCCTCCACTCAGAGACCCTGCCCCGGGATTTGGTGGAGCAGGTGCTTGATACCGCCGCCCATGAGGATGTGATGGTATACATGATGAGCGGCGGACAGGCTCTGGCCAACAGGGACCAGGTGGCGGATACCAGCCATTACCACATGGGCGTCTACCAGGAGATGATGGACCGGGTGGTGAATAAGACGGATGACATCGCGGCCCTTTACAGGAAACATCCCTTCCCGGTGGAGAAGCTGAACCTGTTTTCAGCATCCGCTGATATCCGGGAACGTCTCTTTTCCCGGTTACGCGGGCTTCCCCTTGCCCTTGCCTTTGCGGAGGGCGCTTCCCTGGAGCTGTCCCCCCTCAATGTGAGCAAGGCCAGCGGCCTTGTGTGGCTGTGCAGACATCTGGACATACCCCTTGACAGGACCGTCATTGTGGGGGACGCTGACAATGACGCCCAGGTGCTTCAGATTGCCGGGCTCTCCGTTGCCATGGGCAATGCCCTGCCGCACATTAAGGAGCTGTGCGATGTGGTGGTGGCTGACAATGACCACAACGGCTGCGCCGAGGCAGTGGACCGCTACCTGCTGGAAGCGTGAGACCCAGGTTCGGCAGGCAGCCGGACCAGGAAACAGGCGCCTCCCTCCGGTGAATCCGATACGCTTATGTCTCCTTTGTGGAGCTGTACCAGCTCCTTTGCAATGCTGAGTCCCAGCCCGTAATTCTGTTTCTGACTTCTGGCGCTGTCTCCCCGGTAGAACCGGTTAAATATATGTTTCTTTGTCTCGCTGTCCATGCCGCAGCCCTGGTCTGACACGGTGAGGCAGACCATGCTCCTGCCGCGGGAGAGCATATGCTTATCCGCCTGTACGGACGCGGCCAGGCGGACACTGCGGCCTGCCGGCGTGTAGCGCAGGGCATTGTCCAGGAGTACGGCAAAAATCTGTTCCAGGCGGTTTTCATCGCCGGATACCCTGGGAAGGGAGGTTTCCGGCAGGTCCAGCTTCAGGCACACGCCCTTGGCCTGGTACAGCGGCTCAAACCGCTCGTAGATACTGATTAGAAGGGTATCCATGTCCAGGGAGGAGGTTCTGAGGCTCCATTGTCCGGTGTCGGCCGAGGCCAGTAGCAGCATGTCGCCCACCAGAGAGGACATGCGGGAACACTCCCGGTCCATATTATCCATAAATTGTTCCCTCTGGTCAGGGGCTGTCCGTGCGGCGCACAGGCTGGATCGGATGACCGCAAGGGGAGCCCGCAGCTCATGGGATGCTGCCGCTATGAATTCATTCTGTTGTCTCTGGCTTTCTGCCAATGGTTTTAAAGACTTTCCCACCAACACCCAGCTGACGGACATCAGCGCGGCAATACCGGCCAGATTGAGAAAAAGGAACAGAACACCCTGACGGTACAGGCCCAATCCCATGGGATCCCTGTAGGCCAGCAGTGTCAGGCTCTGAAAGCCTGTCCGCGTGGGGAGGACAAGCACGCTGCCTAAATAGGTGTCATTGCAGTCCCCGGCCACCGTAAATACAGAGCTCCTGAGCAGGGATGAGGATACGGGCCTGGATGATGGGTCGATGCCTTCGGATATGGCGGCCTCCCTGGCCCGGTTGATTAAAGTGTCCCGTCTGCTGGCCGGGGTCCAGGAACCGCGGTAAAGGAGGGGCTTGCCGTTGTCCTCGATATGTATAATCAGGCGGTTATCGCTCTCCAGCCTGGACAGCCAGGTGCAGCTGATGGTGGATCCAGACTGGAGCCGGGAGGTAATGTTCAGGATTTGGTTCTGAAAGGATTCCAGGGTTTTTTTGTTGAATTCCCTGGCGCTTATGACCAGGATGCCCATGACCACCAGGGTCAGAATCAGCCCGGTGGTCATGGTAAAAAGGGCGGTGAGCTGCCGGCGGAGCCGTTTAATCATGAGGGCCTCCGTTTTCCAGACGGTATCCGATACCGTGGACTGTCTTGATCTGGGGCAGGGCTCCGATGGATTTGAGGCGCCGCCTCAGGAAATAGATATAGTTGTCCAGATTCCCCTCCTCTACGTCGGAGTCAGGCCCCCATATGTAGGACAGAATCAGACCTCTGGGAAGGACCTGGCCCGCGTTGCGGATCAGGTATTCCATCAGGGCGGATTCACGTTTGCTCAGCTGCAGGGTTCCCTGGGGACCGGTGAGCTCCCTTTTCTCCGGGTCCAGACTGATGTTGGAGCAGGCCGTCGCTGGACTCTGCCTGAAAGTTCCCGGCCGCCGGGTGAGGGCCCTGATTCTGGCAAGCAGTTCCTCTATGGCATAGGGCTTTACCAGGTAATCGTCGGCTCCGGCGTCCAGCCCGTCAATCCTGTCATTGATGCCGTCCAGGGCAGTGGTGATGATGACCGGCGTGGCAATCTTCATCCTCCTCAAGCCGCCCAGGACACTGAGCCCGTCCATCTGTGGAAGCATCCGGTCCAGTATAATTACATCATAAGGGTATTCGGCCGCATAATAAAAGGCTTCCTGCCCTTGGCCGCAGCAGTCTGTCTCGTATCCCGTCCGCTCTAACTGGAGCCGGATGGCGTCACATAATTCCTTATCATCTTCAACCAATAGAATCCGCATTGTACCGTCCTCATTGTCATTGATATATGAAACTGATATATAAAATCATTATATCAGACAAATCTCTAAAAAACCTAAAAGAAATTCTTCCAGTTTTTAAGTTTTTTTAGAGATTTGTCTGATATGATACAGGAGACATGAAAATTGCCCGGGAGGAGAAATGACAATGACAAAAAAATTCATGAGCCTGTGTCTGGCTGTCACCATGCTGGCAGGATGCCTGTGGGGCTGTTCTGCCCCATCCGGCACGGCAGGAGGCGGCGCAGGTAAGCAGCAGACGGAATCAAAGAGGCAGGAGGAAACGCAGCAGGAGGGACCAAAGGGAAGATATGCGGAGAGCAGTATAAGCATTCCCCTGGAAGAAGGAGAGAGAGCCGCCGATATCATCCAGACAGAGGACCAGGTACTGGAGCTGTATACGGTCAAGGATAAAAAAGCCTCCAGATACATATGGACAGGTGAAAACTGGGAGAAGCAGGACAACAGCCTTCTGGAGGGGCTGGAGTTTCCTTACGGCACCCTGCACATGATATACGGGGAGGACCAAAACCGTTATGTACTGTACCAGGGCGGAGATGATTTTAAGACATTTATGATGAAGCTGACAGAGGGACAGGAGCCTCAGATGCTTTTAGACCAGGTCTTTTCCGCCAAAAACAACCGGGAATACTACGATGTGAGGCCTGACTTTGCGGCGGTGTCGGAGGATGGACTTATTTTTCTGTCCCACAGCAGGGTGACGGACGTGTACACGCCTGATGGCAGCCTGGTTCTCTCTCTGCCACAGAAGTGGAGCTCCATGGACTGGAAGGGCTCCGGCCTTCTCATGGGGGACAGCTATATTACCAACAGCGACAGCTCCTATTTAAGCTATGATATTTCCGGTATGTCAGCTTCCACCAAAGAGGAAATACCGTTTCAGTCCCCAGATTTTGATATGTGGGCTCCCATGGCCTCTGACGGCAGCGGGGGAATATACATTGCCAATCCCCAGGGGATCCACCATATGAACCAGGGGGGAAGCATGTGGGAGACAGTGGCTGACGGCACCCTGAATTCCCTGAGCCTTCCAAGCGCCAATATCAGGAAGCTGTTTGTGGGAAGCCAGAATGATTTTTATGTCTGGATGACCCAGGATGAGAAGGATGAACTGAAGCATTATACATATGACCCGCAGATGCCTTCCGTGCCCACCCAGACACTGACTGTTTACGGTCTGGACCTGGGAGAGACAGATACCATCCGCCAGGCCGCTTCCATGTTCCAGCTGGAGCACCCGGATGTCCGGGTGGAATTGATTGACGGACAGACCGGGGCAGGCAGCACCACGGTATCCGACACCATAAGAGCCCTGAACACAGAGCTTTTAGGCGGAAATGGGGCGGACCTGCTGATACTGGACGGACTTCCGGCAGAGTCCTATATAGAAAAGGGGATCCTGACAGACCTGAAGGAATACCTGAGTCCCATGATAGAATCAGGAGAGCTGATGGAGCAGGTGACAAAGCCCTACACGGAGGAAAACGGTGGTATTTACCAGGTCCCCACCAGGATGATGCTGCTGGCTGCCTACGGGGACAGCCAGGCCGTGGCCAGCCTTGTGTCCATGGAAGCCATGAGAGACTACCAGATGGATGCGTCCCATCTTCCCCTGCGGCCAAAGACCAATTATGAGAGTCTGCTTCGCCAGATTCTGATGCTGAAATACGATGAAATCGTGGATACAGGCACAGGACAGCCCTATGGGGATAAGATTAAGGAGCTGTTAGAGACCGTGAAGGTCCTGGGTGAGGCAAACGGCGCCGAGCCTGTCTTTGACGAATCCGAGGACGGGGGACAGGGCAATGTCTACAACCTGATGCCGGGACAGGACGGACTGCTGGGAAGCGAATACAACCGTGTGGACAGGGGGCTGAGTGCCATCGCAATCGACAAGATAGGAGGCATGTACGATGTCCTTCTGCCTTTGGCGGTGCAGAGAAAGCACGGTTTTACCATGGAAAATGCAGACGCCTCCTACCTGCCTGCAGGTACCATGGGAATCAATCAGGCCTGCCAAAACAAGGAGATGGCAAGGGAATTCATGCTCTTTGTGCTGGGGCGCGACGTCCAGTCAAAGGACCTTTCAGACGGCCTTCCGGTCAATATCCTGGCAGCCGGGGACTGGGTGGAGCGGGAGAATACAAGCGGCACATCCATTGCTGTCAGCGGAGATGACGGTTACGAGCTGGCGGGCAGCTGGCCCACAAAGGAAGAGCGCCAGCTGGTATTTGATATCGCGGCCAGGGCAACCCATCCCATACGGATGGACCGGGTTTTGACGGATATTATCATCAATGAGACAAAGGGATACTTTGAGGGGAGTCTGTCCCTGGAACAGGCGGCTCAGAATGCGCAGAACAAGGCAATGCTGTATTTTTCGGAGTAGTCCCAGGAATATGAGGCCATGGCTGTTCCTGGCCCCAAGTCTGGCCGGGACAGCCGTGTTTGTGCTCATACCCTTTGTGGATGTGGTGGTCCGCTCCTTTTTCCAGGCAGTGGGCGGACAGTTTGTGGGCATGGAGAATTTTATACAGGTCTTTCACAGCCAGGCATTCCGTTTGGCTGTGAAGAACACTCTGCATTTTATCCTGGTGTGTATCCCTGTGCTGATGGCCTTTTCTCTGTGGGCGGCGGTGCTGGTGACAGCGGCCGCGGACAGCAGAAACCTGTATAAGACAACGCTCCTGCTACCCATGGCCATACCGGTGGCCTCCGTAGTGCTGCTGTGGAAGCTGCTGCTTTATCCCCAGGGGCTCCTTGACCAGCTGGCGGCATGGACAGGGGGAAGGGGACAGGACTGGCTGAATCAGGGAAGCGCCTTTTATATACTGGTGCTGACCTATATATGGAAAAACACAGGCTACGATATGATGCTCTGGCTGGCCGGGCTGGACGGAATACCAAAGGAGCTTTTCGAGGCGGCGAGGGTGGACGGAGCCGGTTCCTGGCAGTGCTTTTTCTATGTGGCTCTGCCGGGACTAAAAAGCACGGCCTTTCTGGCGCTGGTGCTGTCTGTTATCAATTCCTTTAAGGTGTTCAGGGAGGCATACCTGATAGCAGGGGATTACCCCCATGAGAGCATCTACATGCTCCAGCACCTGTTTAACCATTGGTTCGTATCCCTGGATATCCAGAAGATGAGTGTGGCGTCCGTGATGGTGGAGGTATCCATTCTGATTCCGGTGCTGCTATGGACCTGGAAGAGGAAAAAGAGATGATAAAACGTGTTTTGATTCATGCAATACTCATTTTTCTGTGCCTTTTTATATGGCTTCCCCTCCTGCTCATGGCGGGCAGCGCCCTGATGTCAGAGGGGGAAATGCTGGAACGTTTCGGCGTTGTCTTTGGAATGGGAAATGCCCCTGTTAAGGCGGCCATTATTCCCTCCTACCCCACATTAAGGCCCTTTGTGGAGCTGCTTTTGGATTCGCCGGGATTTTATGTGATGTTCTGGAATTCCTGCCTGCAGACCGGGCTGGTGCTGGCAGGGCAGGTGCTCATAGCGCTTCCGGGGGCCTGGGCCTTTGCCCACTTCCATTTTCCCGGAAAGAGGGCGTTATTTCTTTTCTACATCATTCTCATGATGCAGCCCTTTCAGGTGACCATGGTGCCGGGGTATCTGGTCCTTAAGCAGTTTCATCTTTTAAATACCCATCTGGCGGTTATTCTGCCGGGAATCTTTTCCGCATTTCCCGTCTTTATCATGACAAAATTCTTTGCCTCCATCCCAACGCCCCTCATAGAGGCGGCCAGGCTGGACGGTGCCGGTGACGTTTCCATATTTTTGAAGGTAGGCATACCAGTGGGAAGGCCGGGAATCGTATCCATGCTGGTACTGGGATTTCTGGAATACTGGAACGCCATTGAGCAGCCCATGACATTTTTAAAGGAGCAGAGACTCTGGCCGCTGTCCCTTTATCTGCCGGACATCACGGCTGACAAGGCAGGCACTGCCTGGGCCGCCTCGGTCATCATGATGGTGCTTCCTGTCCTTTTGTTCCTCATGGGACAGGAGACGCTGGAGCAGGGGATTGCCGCATCAGGAATCAAGGAGTGAGAGTCGATGAACGTGAAAAAAGCAGCGGCCGTATTTCTGGCCCTTATGGCAGCCCTGACCTTTCTGTCCAGGGCCCTGGACTCCTTTACCGCCATACGGGTAAAGACCGGGTACGGAAAACAGGATGTGGTTCCCTACGCAATACAGGGGGAGGGAGAGCTTACTGCCGGAAAAACGGTATACATATCATTGCCGGAGAACATGCAGGTGGAGGAAATCACAGCCAGGCCCGGGCAGCCTGTCAAGGCAGGAGACACGGTTCTTACCCTCCAGACGGAAGGTCTTGAGGAGGCGCGCGACGCCCTGGCCCTGGAGTACAAAAAGGCGGAGCTGGCATTGAAACAGGAGCAGATAAACCTTGCTCCGGTCCCCCGGGTGACGGAGGAGACGCTGGCGCTGCAGCAGCTGGCCGCTGCCCAGAGAGCCCTGGAGCTGGGAAACCAGGATTTTGCGGAGGCAAAGGAGGACCATGAGAAGGCATCCATTGAACTGGAGCACGATTATGTGCGGAAGAAGAACAGGACCAGGG
>JAJQEA010000007.1:1842-8737 GCA_021201905.1 Clostridia bacterium | reverse complement strand
GGTAATTGTTTTGTCCGGTGCTGCCTGCCAAGGTGATGGCATCTCCCACACAAAAACCCGTGCGCTCCAGTCCGCTTTCACTGAACAGAATCACCCGTTCCCCGGCAAAGGCGGAGAGCGCCTGCTCCTCCATGCCCTTGTCTGTATAGTGAAGCGCCATCATGGAATTGTACAAGGCCAGATTGTCGGTCGCCTCCAACCGGCTGATTGACGTGCCGTCCGCCTGCATCTCATTTTTGTAAACATGGAGGGGAAGCACCTTTTCAATCCCCTCCATCTCCTTCACCTGCTCCACAAATTCCTGCCCCATTATTCCGTCCGCAAAGCCCTGTAGCTGAGCGTCCCGGAACACATCGCCCACATAGGCAGTCACGAAGTTACCCACAACGGTAATGGCAATCACCGCGGAAATACTGATAAACAGCAGCGTGATATTTTGCGTGGTGTTTTGATTGTCCCGCATATTCCGGGCGGCAAGCCTGCCCTCGTTTCCCAGAGTTGCCCCGTATAGTGCTTCCAGGCCCCGGGAGAGCAGGTTTGTCAGCAACGGGATAATCAAAATTGTGGCGGCGATCAGGCCCAGCAGGGAGAAGCCACCAGCCAGATACAGCATTTTTCCGGCGGCCAGCCTCGGGAGAAGAATGGACACCACAAACAGGATTGCTCCGGCCCCGACAATCCGGCGCCGGGACATGTGTTTTTCTTCCACACGGCCCAACACTACGTCCTTAATCGGCAAACGGCTTGCCCGGCGCACCGGGCTCCATGCGGAGAGCATGGACACAATGACTCCGACGGCAAAGGAACACAGGATATTGAGCGGGGCAATCACAACAGGAATCTCTATTCCCTGGGAAAGAGACTGCCCCATCCCCTGCAAGATCAGCTTCAAACAAAACATGCCCATGGGAATCCCAATCAGGCTGCCGGTAACGCCATAAATCGCACTTTCCAGCAGAAGAATGCGGGTCACGGCTTTTTGTGTGGCTCCCATGCTGCGGAATGTGCCAATCACCGGCAGGCGGTCTAAGGTGATGACCTTGTAGCTGCCATAAATGATAAAAATACTCATCGTCAGAGAGAAAAAGCTAATCAGGAAGAAGGGCATGGATTTTTGTCTTGCATCTGCGGCAATCTGTGCCTCGTTGACCACCTGGGAAACCCGGTACTCACCGGCAGGCAGCGCTGCGTCCAGCTCATTTTTCAACTGGGTGGCAGATACTCCCTGGGCTGGTTCCACTAAAATTTCGGTATAGCTGTCTGGCTGTCCGGCCAATCCGGAGAGGGTGGAAAGAGGTAAAAGGGCTGTAACTCCTCTTGTATGCCGCAGAAAAACAGTATCATAAGCGGCAATTTCCGCCACCTTGAAGGAAACCGGCTCTCCGCCAATTAGTAGCGTGACGGCGTCTCCTTTTTCAATCCTGTATTTTGAAGTGAATCGGTCCGGCAGAATAATCTGGTTCCCGGTAAAATCTGCAATTTCACCGCCCTTTACCAAGCGGGGGCGGATTGATTTTATACAGTCCGTCCAGGTCGGCCGCTAACAGGTCCACGGCCTCATAGTAGCCGTTTTCATGATAAAGTGCCGTACCCTTCACTATGCCGACGCTGGCCCGGACAGAGGGCAGTTCCGGTATGGCGTTGGTTTTGATGCCTCCGTCTGCCGCGGCCACGGAGAGCGCCCCACGGCCGGCCATCCCCCGCGCCATTTTCCGCTGTGCGCTTTCATAGGACGCGCCGATGGATAACGACACGAACAACAGCGTTGTGGACAGCAATATGGACAACAGCATGACGGCGGTCCGCATTTTTCTCTCTTTAACATTTGTAAAAATATATTTCAATATAATGTTCAAACCAACACCTGCTTTCCGTCGGACAGCCCTTACAGGTCTGTTAATGAGGGCCTGAACCAAAGAAAGGCCGGCCGCTATCACTAATACTATGATAGTCTGCCAACCTTAATCTAACCTTCACGCAACCTTAATTAACCTTAACCAATCAAAAATGATATTAAAAAAGCCGTTCCAACCCCTGGGACACTGGTAACAGAAATAGTGCCTCCGTGAAGCTCGATCATGTCTTTGGCGATTGCCAGTCCCAAGCCGCTTCCCTCCGGCTTTTGTTCTGTGCTGGTTCCCCTGTAATAGCGGTCAAAAAGATGTTCCACAAGCTCCGGCCTCATCCCCTTACCGTTATCAGCCACCTCAACGTTACATTCTGTATCAGAGACCCACACCCGCAGAGAAACCTGGGTATTCTCCTCCCCATGCACAAAGGCATTGATGACCAAATTGCAAAAGGCCCTTGTAAAGAGACCCTGGTCAAAGGAAAAGGCAATGTCATCTATTGTACTCTCAAAATGGACCACGCGGTTTTCATATTCCGGGGTGTTTAAAATGTCAATGACCAGCTTCTTCAGAAAGCGGACCATATTCTGCTTCTTCCGGTTTACAGGAAGCATCCCACTCTCTAACTGATAGGTCAGACTGAGATCGTCTATCAGCGATTCCATGTAAACGACATTCTTCAGCAGTATTCCCGCATAACGCCGGCACTGCTCCTCGCTTTTTCCGCCGGCCTCCCCAAGCATTTCCCCATACCCTTTAATAGGAGAAAGGGGTGTTTTCAAATCATGGGTGATGTTGGTGATCCATTCCTCGCGCATTTTTTCTGTCTGCGCCCGTAGCTGGTCGCTGGCCCTGATTTGTGCATCCAGCGAGTTCAGGCTCTCATACAAATTCCGGAACACGCCACGGTCCTGAACAGGTAGATAGCTGCGAACCGATATTTCCTCCACAGCGGCGGTCAGGCGCTTCATCGCCTTTGTGATAAAAATGCCATAGAGAACGCCGGAAAGCAGGACAAGCAAAAACAGCGCCCACAGGACCGGCAGGAGTATGGATTTACCGCCGGAAAACCGCTCTCCGTTCAGATACATGGTGACCTTGGAGATGTTCACAGGAAAGTACAGAACATAGGTGTAACTGTCCCCGGCGTTGGACACGGTTCCGACAAAAGCGGTGGTTCCATGGGCTGCCATCCGGCCTGTACGATAAAGCTCCAGCAATTCCACGCCAGAATATACGGTGCTTGCCTGTTCCGGTTTTTGCAGGCTGAATACCTCACGGCCGGAAGCATCTAAAAGCTGAAAGCCAATCCCATTGTCCTGTAACGCTGCCAGCCCCACCTGCCTGATCTGTGGAACCGTGTCAACAAAAATGATTTGTTCCTTGAAGTCCTCTGTAAATTCTCCGGGCCAATCACTTCTTGCAATTCCGCCATCCGGCTTTTGAATTGTAATCATCAAAAAGAAAAGACAGCCCGCTAACAAAATAGCGGCCAATAGGGACAGAAAGAAAATCAGATAGATATGAAAAATCGTGCGGTACCCTGAGCGTTTCATTCATTCAATCCTCTTTTTAAGCTTGTAGCCCAAGCCTTTCACGGTGATAAGCTGCCGCGGATGTGAGGGGATGTCCTCAATCTTTTCCCGCAGATGCCGGATATGCACCATAATCGTGTTGTCGCAGATGCTGCTGTATTCTCCCCACACCTGCTCGTAAAGCCGTTCCTTGCTGATGATTTTATCGGCATTTTCCATGAGGTAGGCAAGCAGAAGAAATTCACGGCCAGTGAGCTCAAGCTCCCGTCCCTCTTTATAGGCCCGGCAGCTGTCTTTATCAATCCTGAGCGGGCCGGCCGTCAGGCTGGTTTCTGCCTTTAACGGGAAAGCGGTCTGATACTGCTGGCGGCGAAGCTGTGCCTTAACGCGGAACACCAACTCCCGCGGACTGAATGGCTTTGTCATGTAATCGTCACCGCCGCAGGAAAGGCCAAGGATTTTATCAATATCATCGTTTCTTGAGGACAGGAACAAAATGGAACAGTAAGAAAACTCCCGAATCTGCCTGCATACTTCCAGTCCATCGATATCAGGAAGCATAATATCCAGTATAATGACATTGGGCTGAAAGTCCCAGCAGATGCTCAATGCCTCTGTCCCGGTATAGGCTTTCCGGATATGATGAAATCCTTCCTTTTGCAGCACCTCTTCCAGCAAACCAACAATGTCCTTTTCATCATCAACCAGCAGAATTTTATGTTCCATTTTCACCACCTACTCCCTTTCTGCCTCCAGCTCCTTCATGCCGGCAATCAGCAGCTTTAAGGAGAAATCAAAGCTGTCCTCCACCGGCAGCCAATGGCCAAAGGCCTTGTTGTTGACAAGCAGGGAAAATCCCTCTAAAAACGCCCGGAAGGTGCGGATCAGATGATTGCAGTCTTCTTCTGAAATTCCCACCGAGGCCGCCGCCTCAGAACAAATGGAGAAAATCTGTCCCGTAACCATCATTGTCTCATGGTCCTGGTACTTGTTATACCAGAGCATGGCGCTGAACACGCCGGGATTTTCAGTTGCGTAGTCATAAAACCCTCTGCCCAGCGCCTCCCATGCCGCATATCCGCTGGTGTCGGACGCGGCCTCCACCATTCGCTCTTCCATGTGTTTCCATCCATAGAGCATTAATTCATAATGTAAATCATTGAGCCCGCTGATATGGTTGTAAAGCGACGGCGGCTGAATGTTCAGACTTTCGGCCAGCATTTTTAACTGGATATGTTCCAGTCCAAATTCGTTTGCCAACTGCGCGGCTCTCTCTACCACAGCAGCTTTATCAAGGCCAGCCCGTGCCATATAATTCCTCCTGACGAATCCGATTTGTTATCCTTATGATAGATAATCGGATTCGTTTTGTCAAGGTTCATGCACTTACTTCTTCTGGTCTCAATCTATACCACAGATATGTGGTTTCTATCCGAATATTTCAAGACAAGCCAGTGCAAAACAGCTGGAATCGGTATGTTTCTAGTAGTATCCGGTACCTTCATCCAGCTACTCTCATTTTCGTAGTAAAAATCCGCATTTCTCAAAAGATATAGCGGTCCCTTCTTGATACCTGTTGTAAGCAGGATGAGACTCATAATACGAAGATTGTCTGGAAATTCTCCGAGATGGCTTGTTAACAAATCCAGTTTTTGATCCAGGTTATAAATTTCATTTACAACCGGATAGCTCTTCTTATTCAGGTATCTTTGCAGGCTCTGACGATTCACATTGGAATGAATATCTATAAAAGAAAAACTTTCAATGGTGTTGCTTCGGCTATATCTCTCTGACGAAATATTCAGTCTTTCCGTAAACCAGACATCAGCTTCCCAATTTATTTCCTCAGCTTTCAAAAATAATACCCTACGGCAGAAAAAGATAAAATTTTTTTGCTCAAACAAGGATTTCCATATATATCGCTGAAATAGTCTGGCAGATAGATTTCCTGATTCAACGGAAGTTTTCTCTTCATATCTTTTTCTCTGAGTAAAATGCTATTTCACAACCCATTGTCCTGATCTACGGCCACCAACACGTTCAATCATTCCATCTTCCTGCATCGTTTTCATAAGACGTTTTATTTTACGTTCAGAACAATTAAGTGTATGTGCAATCTGCAGTTGTGTTATATACGAATTTTTATTTATCACAGATATTATTTTTTCTTCCAAAGTGCCATCCAAAGTGCCATTTTGTCCTTTTGGCACTTTAACGCTCATGTAAGGTGTAAATTTTACCATAATATCTTCTAAGTGAAGCGTATATTCCGGCATTGGAACACCATGTTTTTTACATGTCTCACAAATTTTTTCTATTCCCCGCCCCCATGTTTCCACATATCCTGCTCTGAAAAAACCATTGGCTATATTGGGGTTGTAAGGCTGAGAACCATGTCTTTTCATCAAAGTTTCTACTGTCCAGCCTACCGGAAAGACACAATCATTACTGATGTATACCGCATCCTCATGTATCCGAATTTGTATTGGAACTAACGCCGCATAATTTGAATGGATAATCGCATTATATACCGCTTCCCTAACTGCCGCTTTAGGAAGAGGGTATGTCTCAATTCTGGTGACGTTATCGTAAGATATGATGGCTTTCATATACTTCAGATAGATTAATTCTATGACTCTGTCCGCCTGTATAAACAAAGAGCCGTGAATCTCATCCTGATAGCGCAGATCAGAACCTTCGCCAAAATATCCAATTTTAATATATGCACCCGTAACCCATTTTTCCGGATTGCGATGGAACAAAAGAATTGCTGCACGTTTCAGCTTACCATGTTCAAGAAGGCTGAGGCTGTCCAGAAGCTGTTCGTTGTTCATATTCAAATCGTTTTCCGTCATACGCCCGCTACGCAAAGCTTCTCGCCGGAAAATGTCAAAGCTCTCTTTATCTAAATCTTCAACTGGAACACCATCCACTGGAACCGCATCCCGTTTATATCCCGTTTTAGACAGTAAAAACTCCGTCAAAGCGGCTCCCCTGAGAAGCTGCTTTGTGCTGCCGCTGCGATAATGATATTCTCCCTTATAATTTACCGGATAGCTGCTCGGATTCACACATATCTCAATATAAGCTTTCCCATCCTGTGTCAGCAGATTGACATCCACGATAATGCCAAGGATATCCCGCACTTTGTTTGGGATATCTTCCAACAACTTTTTGCAGTCTGGCACACCAGTGACATTGCCGTTATCATCAGTTCCGATATATATCCTGCCGCCTTGAGCATTTGCAAAACCGCAGATCCATTTCAAATACTCATCACGCCAGGATTCTTTCCATTCCGTGTTTTGGTTTTCTGCCATATTTCCTCCACTTAAACATCAACAAATTAGCGACTTTCTATTTTCTGTCTCTAAAATCTCGAATACCGATTTCTTTATAAGAAATTTTACAACTCTAATAAGTCTTTTCTCTCTTATTTCAAGATATTATCATTATTATAACGCGTATTTAAATGAGCTTCTACTTCTATTTCCTTTATTTCATTATATT
>JAJQEA010000007.1:0-1832 GCA_021201905.1 Clostridia bacterium | reverse complement strand
TAGGATTTAAAGATTTATACAATCAAAAATGACCTGCTCTTGAAATATACTTCCAATGCTGGTCATTAACAATTTCTCTGTTACTATATACACATTTTTCCTATCAACTGTGTCTTCTGTACTTATATTCCCATCTTTTCTCACTGTATGTACACTATGCACCCCTAAATACCATACTCCATTTTAGGAAACGCTATAAAAACCACATCGTACTGATCCATACTGCTCCACTTTGCCCGCAATCCCCGGGCGGAAGGATTTGTCACTCATCTCCACACTGCCGCGGCTCATTTTGTTCATCCAGTCCAAATCTGCGCTGGTGCAGGGAATCTCCGGCTTGATTTCATACAGTTCCGCCTCTGTTACAGCCGCCAGCTTTTTAGCCAGCTTTGCAGTGACTTTGCTGGCACTGAAAAAAGGCCGATATCCAGCAGGCCCCGTTCCATACGGTCTTTGATGTTGTCCACATTCCCGCTATAGAGTTCATACCGGACCTGGGCATACGTTTCACGGAAGGACGCAATCAGCCCCGCCAGACAGCTCACACTGCCAAGCTCTTCTCTACAAAAGCATTCCATCCTCTGTGAGAATAATGCGGTGGTTGCTCCTGTTGAACAGCTCGCCCCCCGGTTCTTTCTCCAGCTGCATGAGCTGCCTGGAAAGCGTGGGCTGTATAATATGTAAAAGCTGAGCGGCTTTTGTGATATTTTCTTCTCTGGCTTCCATTAAACATTCCCTAAAAGCTATGCTCAATCAGCCATTTTTCCGCCCGTTCCACCTCTGCTGTCACATCGGTTCCATCCGCAAGCACCACTTTTTCTTTGGGAAGTTCATCTGTCAGCCCATAGTGGTTTTTCGCCAGCTGTCCTTTATAATAATTTAAGTCCGCGGCAAAGCCAGGATTCGGCTGAATCTGGCAGGAGTTGTAGGAATCAATGATTGCCGCCGCAGGAATTCCATGATACAGGATTTTCTGAAGCTCCTCCATTCCCCTTAACTTTAAAGGCCACTTGGCATGATAGGCATTGACCGCCTCGTCTAAAATCTTCCTTTCTGTTTCAGAGAGCGGGTGATAATCCGCCATACAGGACAGGTTATCCTGCATTTGACTTAAAGTTGACATGCCGGACAGAACCGTGATTGTCCCATCAAAACCCGCGGCAAAGCGGATGGCCCAGGATGCAGGGGACAGATTGGGCCAAACCGCCTTCATCTTGTCCTCAATTTTCTCCGGTACGCTGGCAAGCATTCCGCCCTTGACCGGCTCCATTACCACCATTTTGCATCCATGCCTGCGGATCACCTCATAGCATTTTCCCGCCTGCAAAAATGGGGATTCATAGTCATAATAATTCAGTGCAATCTGTACAAATTCCACCTCCGGGTGGTCGCCCAGGATTTGGTCCAGCGTCTCGGCATCGTCATGGAAGGAAAAGCCGATATGCCGTATTTTCCCCTCATCCTTCCATTTTTTCATAGCCTCAAACATATGGCAGGTTTTTACAGTGCCGCCCTTTCCGTCCATGCCGTTATACAGGATTTTGTTCAGGTTATGCAGCAGAAAATAGTTAAAATAGGATACCCCGCATTTTTTTAATTGCTCCTCAAAAATCGTCCCGACCTCCGATTCCTTTTGTATCAGAAATGCAGGCAGCTTGGACGCAAGAACAAAGCTGCTCCTGTCATGACGTTCCGCCAACGCTTTGCGGACAGCCGTTTCACTTTCCCCGTTGTGGTAAACATAGCTGGTGTCAAAATAAGTAAATCCCTTCTCCAAAAATAAATCTACCATTGCTTCCAACTGCTTCTGGTCAATATCAGCCGGATTGCCG
>JAJQEA010000005.1 GCA_021201905.1 Clostridia bacterium | reverse complement strand
AGGACATGATGGTGATGAGCAGCTCACCTTTGCCGTCAAAAGTCCAAATGTTTTCCTGTTCAGAAAATATACCAGCCCTAAGGCTAAATGTGTGGTGCCTGTCCCGGCCTTCATTCCGGTCAGAATCAAAATATGAGATGGTATCGCCTTCTGTTCCTTTTCTTCTGTCAGCTCCCTGGTACACAGCGCCTGAAGCGCAACCTCCACCTCTTTGGCGGAAGCGTACCGTTTCTCCATATCGGAGTCCATGCATTTTCTGATAATCCGCTCAAAGGTCTCCGACAGGGCGGCAGACTGTCCGGCGTCCTCTCTTAGGGTTCCGGATGTCATAAAACGGAGGACTGCACCAATGGCATAAATGTCGGTCCTTTGGTCCAACATGCGGTCAGAAGTATACTGTTCAGGAGCCGCACAGCCCACTGTGCCGAATCGCTTTGGGGCAATGTTCGCCCACCGGCAGCCCGCGGCATGATCAAAATCAATCAGCTTTACGGTGCCGTTGCAGATTATCAGGTTATTTGGTTGTAAATCTAAATGTAATATGGGTATTTCACACGCAGAATGCATGTATAAGACTACGTCTTTACTTGGTTTTTAAAGGATTTGTTGCTAATAGCTATCTAGTGCAATTAAAATTTCTCAATTTGTTATCCTTTCAGCCCCAATTTGTGTCATGAAATAAGCATTTTAGTCTCCTACAAAATAAGTGACAAATGATAGAAATCAGCATATAAACGTACCATGTACCAACAAATTATTTTTCTCTGTTTTGATGTAGCTATATAGGATATCAGACTTTCAATAATATGTCAACTATTTTCTTGACTAAATTCCAGTCTAATGGTATATTTATTACACATAAACATAGATTTATTATTATAATGTAAATTAAATCATACAAATTATAGAAGGCGAGGTGCATATTATGAACAATCAAATCAGACAATCCATATGGTCTGTTGCTGATGTTGTACGTAAGGCTCTTTGTTTGCCTACTCCAATGTGTCTAGATGATTTATTCAATGCCATACGTAGTTTGGGTGGTGAATGTATCAGTGTAGGGGATGATGATTCTTTAGATTTTGAAGCTCGCATTATGGCTATTAATTCATCTGACCTTGATTGTAAATTTAAAATAGAATACGTTAAAGATAAACCGGACACGCGCATCTTATTTTCCATAGCACATGAACTTGGACATTTGTTTTTACATCTATTGCAACAGGATGGAACATTTAAAACGGATATTCTCCTTCATAGAAGTTCAGATAGTTCGTATCAAGAATTAGAAGCTAATGAGTTTGCTGCTGCATTATTAATGCCAGCTGAGAAGTTTGTCAATGCGTGTCAAGATTATGCCAGTAAAAATTCTAATCAAGTTAATATTGGAATAATTGCTGATTATTTTAATGTTTCTAATCAAACAGCTACTGTAAGGGGTAGTATCTTACAAATATGGTGAATGTATGACCGATGCTTCCTTTTTGAAATCAATTTATCAGACTGTGTCTGAATTAAAGTTATCACAGTCAAAACACGACCCTGTTGAAAGCAGGGTTTATTTGTTTTTTTTTCTTTCGACTTAACTGATTCAACTGCTTTTAAAACAGAACATCCCGCATTGTGGGCGAATGTATTTACAAATTTTTATACACAGGCATTAGAAAGATTAGGTGTTGAAAGCTATAGGGGAGAATCAAGTGAGGTTGATGACTCAAAATGCATTCGCAAACTTTGGAAATTAATAGGCGATGAAGTTTTGATTTATGTTCCTATTTATACTATATCTGATCTATACCCACAAATAACTAGTGTAAGTAAAATTCTAGAATCTCTGTTAGAAAGAATTGCTAATGTATCAAATAATAACTCATTAATTACTGATGTTCATAATACAAAGTGCACTGCACATTGCCAAAATACAAAACAAGTTATATTATCTACTTTAGGAATAAAAGCAACTGCTTGGATTGCTGAATGTTCTGAATCAACGACAGATCAAACTGCAAATATCATTTATAAAGTTCAAACACCACAGTCAGTGGGAAATCCTGTTGATTTCCTGGGGAGAGATATTGATGAAGGATTTCGCATCGCTAAATATGCAGCAAAAAACAAATTGATATTGTCTCCTCTTCTAGCCTGGCTTATCTGGAAATGGGCACAAGGCAATGCTGATAATGAAAAAATTGTAAATGCTAACTTTCGCATAACTTCATTTCTACCAATGAAAGGGGTCTGGAGAAATAGGAAGGTTCCTATTGTTATGTTCCACCAAAAATTTGATAATTTTAGCAATATATTAGAATATGATGAGCTAGACTTAGATACTTATTCCAATATTAAGGAAACTTCGGTTCAGAGCTTTCTTACTGACAACCGTTTTAACATTGGGCGTATTGATTACATACTCGATAACATTCATCGTAAAGACGAATCAGTTCTCCTGTATAACAAACTTTCTAAAGAACCATCTATAGAGGTCGCGGCCTCATTTCCTGCTATAACGGAATTACACATAGCTTGCATAGCATTTTCCTCTGATGACAAAGTTTTAATACACCAGGATTCTGATCGTGGTTTAGAATTTGGGTGTGCAAAATATAAACATTGGTCTGAAGAAACTAGTTGGAAAGCGGCTTGTGAAAATGGTTATCGCAAAAAATATGGAATCTCTATTGATATAGATGATTTACCTATTCCTATTGCTACCTATCATTATGATAAGAATCATTTTGGTGACCAAACCCATATATTTGGGCTAATTGTCATTGGACATTATAACAAAAACCAAGATGACCTTCCAAAAAATAATGAATGGAAACTATATTCAAAAGATGAAATATTAGAAATAGCAAAACAGAATAAAACCGTTGATCATTTCGAGCAGAATCTACTGCGCGCTTATGCTATGAATAATTATATTCAAGAAAAGGAGTTAGCTCAAAATGCCACTTAACGCAAAAGATTCTTTAGATCAGATTAAGGATATATATCAAGATATTAATGAATGGTTAAAATTTATAGAAGCAAAACATGCCGGCTTATTTGCCATATGGATTGCGCTATTTGTTGCTCTGCTTTCGGAAAATGAACATTTTTCAGTCCACCTTACTATATACACAACGCTTTTAATTTTATTATTATTAGGTGCATTCATAAACCTTATTTCTTTTATGCCGTTTCTTAACAAAAGCAATTTTATACGACGCATATGCTATAATTCATATAAAAAAATTTCTGGAAATAAAGTTTTCTATCAGTCTGTTTTTGTAGATACTTATTCTTCCGATGCTTATAATGCTACTATAAGTTGCAATAAGTATAAGCAACTCTTTTCAACGGACTTTGATCTAAGCTGTACTAGTTCATTACTTGATGATTATATTCGCCAGGTAATTGAAGTTTCTACTGTAGCCACTATAAAAACTTACTTATTTGGATTAAGTATAAAATACGCCATAATTACAAGTATTATCATTATTGTTGGACTTATTATTGCATAACAACAGCGCGCCTTAATCCATAAGTAAAGCTCGCTGTTGTTATATTGTGCATATTCCAACCACTACCCAGACTGCGCCGACATGCACCTTTTATTCTGCCAGCCCGGGCCTAAAACTCCCCTATGTACTGTTCCCCATCCGGTGCCACATACATTGCGCATTCCAGCGGATGCCCGGCCCGCGGCTCAAAATAGTAATCCTTGCCATCAATGACCTGCCAACCTTTAAGCGCATAGCCATCGGGGTTAAAATAGTATTTGTGGCGGTTAATGGCCTGCCAGCAGGACCTAAGATAATCCCTGCATCCATTTGGGGAGTAAAACCATCCATAATAGTCATAGTTCCATCCCTGATGATAATTCGTTTTAGTTCCATACTGTAGTGCCATAGCTGTGTGATGCCCCTCATACACCAACACATCCCCTGCCACCAAATAAGCATCGCTGGTCAAGTACTTATTGGCTGTCATCACATCAAACTGCCCTGTAGCCTCCAGGGCCTTGACCATGTTACCCGTGTATATGTCCTTACTCACGTTTACGCTGGCAGCATTGGCGCATACTGCAATGAGGGCGCTACAATCCGTCTCGCACGGCACGGCAATCTTGCTCAAGTCCCACCCAACAGACCTGGCCTGGGTATACAGGGTTGTCCGCTGGGATTGGTCATAACCGATATTGTTATTATGGCAGGCGTCCCTCATAGCCCGTACCATACCGGCTGCCACGTAGGCAGATTTGGGCCGCACCGCCTTATTCCACGGACGGTTGTACCACTCCCGCACATACACCTCTCTCCCATTCTGGTCCCCGGCCTGTCCGCCATTATACTTGCCCCTCTCATCCGAGCTGGCATGTCCTATCATAATACTCATATGTGCATACCTCCTATCAAAATAAGGCCCGGGAATGCCCCAGGCCATGAAAAGTTGTGACGTCACAAGTTGCGATATCGCAACTGCCGCTTAACCCTGCGGCCGGGAGATATCCGGACCTCCTCCTCTCGGGTCCCGGTCTTGGTATCCAGCTCTGGCAGTCCTGCTATGGATGTAGCCATGGACAGGATACCGGCCAGTACGGATGCAGATGCTACCATGGGCCAGTTTACCTCACCTATTACAGCAGCCGTTCCCACTGTCGCTACAAACGTCTGGGCTATTGTCTTTACTGACCTTCTCCCTGCTGCTCTAAACCATTTCTTTGTGCTCTCACTCATTCTAAAATCCTCCTTTGCTGATTAAATATAAAATACCAGCTGCCACCGCGGTTCCGATGGAGCTGGTCATAGATGTGAAAAAAGTCTTCTTGGCGCTGGACCACTGTTTCGCCGGTTCCTGTTCCAGTACCTCAACCTTTTCCTTTATTTCATTCACGCTATCACTGGTATGCTTCATTTCTCCAGTCAATTCCACCATAGTCTTCGACATGATATGTATTTCATTTATGACTGGTTTCAAATCCTCAATCTGATGTGTGTTGCTCTTCGACCGTTCTTCTACTTTAGTCAGACGCTCCAGAAATTCCGTCTCAATCACATATAGCACCATCCCTTCTATAATAATCTGTAATTCGGCCGTTCCTCACTGAACCACCAGTATCTTAACCAATCATCCAGTACGATTCCCGCCAGGCTCACAGGCAACCAGTAAAGGAAATACTGTGGGCACACCTGTCCCAGGATATTTCCTGGCATATTGCTGTAATCCCATACGCCCCAGCCCAACCATAAGTTGACCACACATCCGGTCGAAAACTCAAGTACCGTAATCAGGCCGGCGCCGATTAGGACCTGTCGCCATAAAGGCATATCCCAGGACAGAACCTCATTGATAAGCCCAAGGCCAATAAAACACAGGCCACCCAGTACAAACATGGTCCAATGGCTCCATCCTCTCCAGGCCAGTTCCAGCAGTATGTACAGCAATCCTCCTATATCAAACAGGGTCAGGTACTTATTCAGCAATCGGTGTCCCATCTTCACCCACTCCAATCTTCGCGGCTATCTGTACAAGATATGCGTCAAGTACCTCAGACCTGTACTGTTTCGGCACATCTGCCCCATAAAAGATTTCCTGGACCTCCTCCACCGTCTGGCAGCCGGCAATCCACATGTTAAGTGCATTGCAGTACGTGGTGTGATAGCTGACATGCCACATGGCCGCCTGTATGATTGTCTGCATATCCACCGCGCTGTAATACCGGCAGGGCTGCCCATCGGCGTGGTACTCCAGCTGCGTTGCCCCGGCAGTTATCTGGCTCAGCTTGCCAAACAGGTTAAGCTGGTCCTCGATGGTCAGCGCATAATGTTCCACGCTACCATCAGTCAACGCTACGTTAATACCGGCATAGATAAGCCGCTCACACTCCGCTGCCACCTCCCGGCGCTTGTCCACCTGCAGTTCCTCCAAGGTCGGGACATATGGCTCTGGAGGCTCCCCTGGTCCATCCGGCGTTTCAGGTGCCTGATACATGCTGCCATCGTTGGACAGGTACACGGTCTGGCCATCGTCCCGATATACCGTATCATACCCGGTCAGGGTTGTTGCTTCCGTGCCATCCTCAGTGTAGATGGTGATGTCTCCCCAGGCAACGGGCACGGGGCCGATAAATACAACCTGCATGACATTGAGTGACACGGGACGGATACCTTTAATCTCATACCGTGTCTCTTCCTTTCCGATTCTGATTTTTTCCATGGATAATACCTTCTTTCTTTGTAATTATGTATTTTTATGTATTATAAAAGACCCTTTCGGGCCTTGAATTTTCGTATTTAGTGTGTGTTATACCAATTTGAACAAAAAGCAAAATCAAGAATGGAAATTGGTTGGTTCCGCATTCGGCTCACTAAACGTAAATTTTAGTTCATATGCAGAGTTTAGCATTGAAGTTTGGATTGCAAATGATACAAGGTATATGCACAAATTTCATCTTACTTCCAAAGAAATATCTGAAAGATTATATCAAGTAGACTACTTTAATATTTTTTCGGGCTGTTACTCAGGCGCACCAGAATCGGTTAACACCCAGTCTGTAGCTTTAAGGGTTGCAATGAATTATTTTTCTATTCCTTTGGCCGTGTCAGGATCTACTGATAAAACTTCTAATAGTACGCTATACGTGTATGCACGATAATTTTGGTAATTATTTGATTATTTTAAGCATATCTAAATGGGACAAATACAAAAGTTGCTTTTGTCGGTGCATTACCGTATCCTACAGACCAGGAGAAAGTTTCACCAGCACCAATCACTGTAGAAAATGTGTGCCTAGTATCTTTTAATGCCACGGATGTAGAGAGGTATGCTCCATTGATATAATATACCATGCAATTAGTGCTGGACGTTAAAACCTCATCTGTATATATCATGCCGGCTGACGGGGCCCAATATGATGTCCCACTAAATCCAACTCGCCCTCCTGTGTTCAGTCCAATAGGTACGATTCCCTTATCTGCTTTCTTGGTATTGCGCACATCAGTATGATTATTCAGACAAAATTCAGTTTTATGCATTTTTCGTAGTGTGTCCAATACCAAGAAGGCAAATATCACTCGTTCACAGAGTGATATGGGCGGATATTACCAAAATAGTACGGTCAATTTAAAATGGGGCACTGATAAATATGGGAGTCCCTATATTTATATAATGGTTGATGGAACAGCTGTATGTGCTATTGCCGGCTGGACAAGGCTTGATTAGCTTATAATTGATGTGTCTTGATTATTAACAGGTTATGGTTTGCTATAGTGCTTTTACATACAAAAAAACCACATATAGTAGCAGATTTTCGGCATCGTAGTCTGAATTATTAACTATCCCTACTTCCAGCTTTCCATTTGCCATGATATTTACTTTACTGATAGATACATACTTATAGCTCTCGCTGGAATCAGATCCTAATGCCCATTGCAAAACCCCAATGGGTGTGTATCCGGCAATGGCAGGGACTATAAGATTTTGCGCAACATAGGCAGTGTGTCTTGCCGAATTCCAACCTGTAGAGCCTGTCCCAAACACCTGAGCACCTTGTGTTTTAAGATATGATACAAGATTGGTATAACGCCCGGAAACCCCAAAAAGTGCTCTGCATAACAATACCATGCAATTGTAACTGTGCTCAACAGCTGCACAAGGGTGCAAAAAATAAACCTCCCTGCTGGCAGGCTTTAAAAATTCTATCTTGTATTATTTTCTATCCAGCCGCATACATATCGTACTCGTACTTAATCTTACCTACACCATTTTTGGCATAGATCCGTGTGGTTTCCACACTGGCGTGTCCCATCAGGTCGCACAGGGTCGGCAATGGCATTCCCTTATTCAATGCGCGCGTAGCAAATGTGTGACGAAGCAAATGTGGGAATACTCTCTTTCCCAGCCCTGCCTGGGTTGCAATTCTACGGATGATGTTTTCCAACGCATTCTTCTTCAAGCCTTGGTGTGGCGCCCTGCTAGAAAGTATAACAGCACCCGTTCTACGGCCATCCAAGTACCTTTCCAAATATTCCATGGCTCTGTCACCAAAGAATACAATCCTCTCCTTCTGGCCTTTTCCCAGTACCTTCACGCATCCAACCTGCATGTCAACATCCTCTACATGCATCCCTACTACCTCGGATACACGACACCCAGTTGCCAGGAACAGCTCCAACACCGCATTGTCACGGACGTTTCCCCCGCAGGCAATTCTCAGTT
Organism: Clostridia bacterium; assembly: GCA_021201905.1. Taxonomy (GTDB): domain Bacteria; phylum Bacillota; class Clostridia; order Lachnospirales; family Lachnospiraceae; genus Enterocloster. The sequence goes on along the minus strand of JAJQEA010000005.1, from coordinate 631 downwards.
TCTCAACCTCCCTGCTGGTTAAAGCCTCCCGGATTTCTGCCACATACTTGATTGGATCCACAGTAGCCATAGGATTTCTTCTGATATACCCACGGTCATGCAGAAACGCAAAGAAAGAGCTTGCGATACGTCTTTTATGGTCCTTTGTGCTGGTACTTATTTGCCGCACCTGCTCATAATAGTTCAGGCACTCAACCACATCTTCTCCTGTAATCTCCTGTACCAGTTTTCCCACATATACCAGCAGGTCCGTTAAAAACTGCTGGTATTGATTAACTGTACTGGCCGAATAGTTCTCGAACCTCATTTTCCCAATGAAAATGTCCAGTTCAGGAAAGCTGATTATGTTGGTACTTAACCCTGTTTCCCGCTTGGCTACCTCATAGTTTCGGAGCACTGATGATAGGGCCCCATCAATCACCTGGAGCGCTGGCCGGTCCAGCTGGTTAGACAGTCTGGCCATCAGCTCGTCTTTTAATCTTACCTCATCCATTTTTAAACCCCCTTCTCACAATATTTGACACCTTTATTGTAAGAGATGGGGGCCTAATTCGCCAGACTGCTTTACTGTGCGCAATACCAAGATAGGTGCCAAGGTGGCCGTGGTGTCTTTTATAAAAAGTAGCATCCC
>JAJQEA010000284.1 GCA_021201905.1 Clostridia bacterium | reverse complement strand
ATCCCCTGCGGTGGTCCATGGTCGGGTTGCCCTCCACAACCCGGGGGGGGGGGGGGGGGGGGCCCCCCCCCCCCCCCCCCCTTTTTTTTTGACTCATAATACCTGATTTGCTCCCTGGTGGCCTGCGAACGGCTGCCGGCCAGTATGACGGGGGCCGAACACAGGGACGGCATGACATCTTTCCTCTCCTCAACCGCATCCCATGTCCGGGCAATCATCCGGAGCAGGCCGGAGCCGCCTGACAAAAGCGGGAGATTGCCGTATTTTTCTGCAATCCATCTCCCCTGATTTTCTTCGTAATAATCCGGTATCAGGTAATAATGCCCTGATTTCTCATAGGGCTTTAACTCCTGTTCAGATTCCCCCTCATCCAGGCGATAGCAGGGATACCGGCTCTGCCTCTCCATCAGGTACTTTAACCTGGAATCCCTCATCGGGTTCAGCGGGTGATCCTTCATGGGGCTCTCCTCCAGCAGCACCCCGTTGACATACAGCTTTCCATCCTTCACGCTTCTTCCATTTTCCAGCAGAGTGGGGCATAAAAGTGTGTATGGTATGTTCCACCGTTCCAGGGCGGCGTCCAGAACCGGGCCAATGTTTCCCTTTTCCGTGGAGTCAAAGGTAGAACAATATTTAAAATACAGTGTACGGGCTCCATGGGCCTTCAGCCAGGAAAAGGCAGCCATGGTCCGGTCCACCGCCTCACAGGGAGGACAGGACCGGGTTTTCAGCGCTATAACCACTGCCTGGGCCTGCATTATATCCTCATCCCCACTCTCAGGTATGCCATTGCTGAGAATCACCGTGGCCCCTCCTGCCTGAAGAAAGGAGGCGGCATCGCCCGCCCCTGTGAAATCATCTGCCACACATCCTAATATCATACCTTCGACCTCTCTTATAAGTGCTTCAGGGCCTTTGCCGCTGCCTCCACGCCGGAATCCATACTGCTCAGGATTGGCTTTGGAATATCTGCCAGGCATGGAATCAATACACTCATGCTGGCCTGCGCCAGGACCAGTACATCATACTGCTTCCCAGTATCCCGGATCAGATCTTCCAGTATCTGATTATGCTTTTCCTGGTTCTTCTCCACTGTCAGTGCTTCAAAGGCATCTGAAGCCAAATAGGAATCCACCACAACCTTCTTTCTCTCTGTTTGTGCGGTGCGGCTTATCAGCCTCGCACTGGGCTCCAGCGTGGTTTTCACTGTGCCGTATACTGCTATTTTTTCACCCTTTTCCACGGCAATGCGTGCCATGGGTTCATCAATTTTAAGATAAGGAATCTTTAAAAGGGGTCTTATGACATCCACGCCCTCCCCCACAGAGGAACAGGCGTTAAGAATCAGCTCTGCCCCCCAGTCCTGCGCTTCAAGAGCATATGTCATAAGCCGCCTGGTAACCTCCTTTGTCAGCTTTCCTTCCTTTTTCACATCATTTAAAAGACTGTCATCTACAATGTTCATCACCTCTGCGTCCGGTATCAGCGCCTTAAGCCTGCTGTTTATACCGTCGTAGGTAACGGCTGTTGTATGGATTACTGCAACCTTTCTTCCCATATGCTCCTCCTGACTCTATAAAACCACGTTTCTTCTTGACAGCGACTTCTTCTTTGCCATTTCCATATAATCCTCCGGCAGTTTCCTTACCTGGCGCCCTGCCCCCAGAATGGCCAGATACATTTCACAGGCCCTCTCCACATTATCGCTGGATATCATGGCATCTTCCATGGTAAGGCCTGTGCCGATGGCGCCGTGGTTGGCCATAAGCAAGCCCGCGTTTGTTCCGATGGTATTTCTCACATGCTCTGCCAGTTCTCCGGAGCCTGGAGGCGCAAACGGGGCCACCAGTATCTCACCTCCCAGGTACACCACACCCTCTATATCGATGACCGGCACCTTCCAGACACCGTCCATGGCGCTGACAGCCGTGGCAAATTTGGAGTGCGTATGTACAATGCAGTTTACTTCCGGCCTCTCCCTAAAAATACCCAGATGCATGGAAAATTCAATGGACGGCTTATAGGGTCCTGACACCACATTTCCATCCATGTCCCCCACTGCCAGGTCCTCCGGCTTCATAGTGAGATACGGCCTGGCTGACGGGGTGATGACAAACAACGGCTCCCCCTCCACCCTGGCGCTGATATTGCCTGCTGTTCCCAATGCATATCCCTTATCCACCATGGTCCTGCATCCCCACATGACCTGCTCTTTTGCTTTTTGTATTGCCTCCTGTGACATATGATTTTCTCCCCTCTTTGATTCATGTTATTTTAACCATTGTTAACTCAAATATATTTTCGCAGCAGCCTGGCAATTTCGTGTGCGTCCTTGGCCCTCCGCATAGCGCTTATATTACCCTCGTCCTCCAGCAAATCGAACAGCTGGTAGAGTGCCGGCAGGTGCCTGGTCTTATCCGGTGTGGCCAGCACCACGATGATATCAGCATCCATATAGCCGTTAAAGGACAGTTTCTCAGGAAGCTTGAGGAACGACATTCCCATGCTGTAAACGCCGTCATCCACACCTGCATGGGCGATAATCACGCCGTCGGCAATCATGATGAACCTCTTATCCGTCTCCACCATATCAATGGCTCTTTCCACATAGTTCTGGTTAATAAAACCATTGTCCAGCAGCGGGGCGGCCGCCATCCGGATTGCCTTCTTCCAGTCAGGCCTTTCCTGCGTAATCTGAATCCTCTCGTCCGGCAGCAGGAAGGGCAGACGGCTCTGAAGCTTTACCTCTCCCTCTGATATCCGTATGTTTTCCAGTACCTTTTCCCTGAATGATTTCTTGGCAATATCATTGGCAAAGGGAAATACCACGAATTGTTTTTTATCTGTCTCCAGTCTTACGGTGGAGAACACAATCTAAAAATCCTTATCATATTCATAAAAATCCCTCAGGGACAGGCACTCTAAAAATTCAATCTCAGGCAGAAGCTCTGACAGTGATACAAAGAGATACTGGGATACGGTGAGCCCATTGGTACACACCACCACTGCCCGCTCCTTTTCCTGTACCTGAATCAGCTTTCCCTCCTTATGAAGCCATGACGCAAAGAGAACCGTAATATAAACAAGTTCAGGGTCCGGAAAGGAACATGTAAGATAAACTTCATAGGAACTTACCGCCTTGCGCACGATTTCATGAAGATACTGGTATTTAGGCAGTATCATATCCGTGATATCAGGTTCCACATGATATCCATACCAGATTCGGTACACGGCCGGCTTCATGTGCTGATAAAGGATTTCCAGGAATTCCGCCCTTCCATCCAGCCGTACACAGCTGATGGACTCAAAACGTTCCAGCATATGCATGCCCGCATCCCTCAGCAGCTCCAGGTTCCCCATATCTTCATAAACCCTGTTATGGACCTTTGAAATTTGTATCTGAACCGCGAAGTATACAATCTCATTCTCATCCTTTATCCTGTACTTATCCCCAAAGGCAGCCACCACGGAGTACTCTTTGGTGGTGGTTACCAGACGGTACTGGTCCATAGCTTCCACGGTCTTTTTATTTTTAATCCGTATCAGTGTAAAATAAAAAAATATACAGAAGCTCCTTCAGACGTTCATCTGTAAATTGAAGCTGAAGCTTCTTTTCTATCTCTTCAATATTGCCTCTGAGCTCCTTTATTTCCCCTTCCCTGATTCCATATACACGGTTCAGGTTTTCCTCGCCGCCTGGCATGTTTAAAAGCTTTCTGAGGGCATGTGTCAAAAGCTCTCTTTTGTGGTATTCACTTCCGTAAAGGCGGTATCCTTCCTTCCTGTTATACGCCAGTTCCAAACTGAATTTGTTTACCCGTTCCTGCACCTTCTTTAAATCACTGAGCAGCGTGTTCTTACTGATTTGAAGCTCCTCTGTAAAATGATAGGTGGATAGCTCGTCCTCATGACAGAGCAGCCTGAGCTCAATCCAATACGCCCGCTCCTCGTCTGAATAAGTATAAGAGGACTTGGTGACCTCTGCCTCTTTGGTGGAATAATGCTCAGCCACCGGACCGGGCACCATAAAGTACCCGGTCTTCAGCCGCTTAATCTCTGGATGGCCATTTTCCTTAAGATAGTCATTGATTTTGTCAAAGCTATAGCTGAGCTGCTTTCTCGTAAGATGAAACTTTTCCTCCAGCCCCTTGCCTGTAGCGGATGAATTATCTACAATCTCCTGAAAAATCATATAACTTCTGCTATCCAGATACACGGTATCACCTCGTCAATTCGATTGCTTACTGTCCTGCCTTTGCGTTCTCAGCCTCCAGAGCCGCGTCTTCCCTGGCCTCACGCATTAAATCGCGGTAATACAAAATAAACCCTGCCAGCCAGACTACGAATATAATGAGAGGCACGAAATTGCCCTTTAAGAACATAAACAGATGTGAAATGGAATACGTAAATACGGGACCATTAATCAGGCTGTTGCTGATCAGCTCTCCGGCCTGAAGGTCGATACTTCCTGTTGCTATGGCTAACTCTGTCATGAATGGAGCAAAGGCAGTTCCCACCCACAGAAACACCGGAGCGCCGATGACACAGAGGATGGACATTTGAAGCAGGTTTCCCCTTGTCACCAGAAACGCAGGCAATGCCAGGGATGCGCTCATAAGTCCCGCAAAGGGAAGGATTCCGTTGCCCGGCAGAAACATGGAATAAACCAGCATAAATGGTATGCTCCAGAGGATTGCCAGCCATATCTCATTACAGCCGCCCAGGATGGGCCAGCCCAGTCCCACAATCAGAGTCTTTCCTTCAAACTTTTTATTCATGAAAGCGCTGACTGCCTCAGATATCGGTGACAATGCCTGCATGAAATATTTGGCCACCACCGGGAACAGGGTCATGGCAGCGGCTGCCTTGATGCCCGTGGTAAGAATCTGGGCCAGGGAATACTTTGCCAGGATTCCAAACAGACAGCCCAATATAAATCCCATCACATGATTTTCCGCAAAGATACCAACCTTGTCCTTTAACATCTCCGTGTCAAATTCCCTGTTAAGTCCCGGAATCTTTCTTAGAATCAGGGCAATGGGGTATAAAATGGCTCCAAAGAACAACGTCGCATGGGTCACGGACACACCCGGAATTCCTGTAAGCTTTTCAATACGGTGCTGATGTGCGTCCGAAGATTTGAGCTCCAGTATAATCTGGACAGCCGCAATCACAAAGGCCAGAATCACACTATGGGTAATGGATACCACGGCAACTGCCGTAAATATCTTAAGCCATACATTCCACAAATCCGCGTTGATGGTGTTTGTCTTATTGAGAAGAATCATCACTACATTGACTGCTATCAAAAGCGGAAACATGAGAAATGCATACGGCCACGCCCATGATATGGTGGCCATGGTGCTCCATCCTCCGTCAACGATGGGCAGTGAGATTCCCGTTGATGTCATGATGGCCTGGGCCGCCGGGGTTATGCTGTCCTTCATAAATGAAATCAGCAGGTTCATGCCCGTAAACGCCACGCCAAGTGTGATGCCGGATGAAATGGCATCCTTTATCTTCATTCCCACCAGTATACTGCCTATAATCATTATGATCGGTACAAATATGGGAGCCCCTAACCCCAAAAAGAAATTAACAACATTTGTTAATACCTGCATACCTTTCCCCTCCTTCTACCTGTCAGCTTTTGTTAACCGCGTCAATGAGCTTTTTCAGTTCATCCTCCTGCCTGACCCCTGTCAGGAACGCGATTCCGTTGATAACAGGAACCGGATACTCCTTTACGGTCTTTGTGATGGATATATAAGCCACACAGTCCTTTATATCCCTGTCCAGAGACTTGATATTAACCGCGTCCACCACAGCATCTACCTTTCTTTCCTTCAGAAGGCGGTTTACCTTGCTGGCAACAGCCTGTGACGTGGCAACTCCATTTGCACATGCAACTATAATTCTCTTCATATGTTCACCCTATACCTTCCATTGATAATACCAGATTAAAATATGCTTCTATATTGGCAGCCTGCCTCAGTCTTTCCATAAAATCAGGCCGCTGGCAATTGTTTACCAGTATCTGAAGCAGTTCCACATGGGCATCCCCCACATCCTCCTGTTTAAAGCCAAGCAGAAATACAAACCGCACCATATGGACTACCTCATTGGCAGCCATCTCCCTCCATGGAATCGGTTCCTTCAGGCGGATACAGGCGATAAATGCATTCCTAATGCATCCCGGGTCTGTATGAGGTATGGCCACTGCATATGGCTCTATGGGAAGGGCCGTGGGATATTCCTTTTCCCTTGCCTTTATGCTTTCAAGAAAATCTCCTGTCACATATCCCAGCTCCATAAGCCGGCTGGACATAACTTCAAATAATTCGTCTGTACTTCTCACATCCAAATCCAGCTGAATCAGGTCCTTGTATACGATATCTCCCGTCATGATTTGGTACTCCTCATTCATTCATATTAAAGTTACACGCGCGCTCATGTATCTTCTCCATATCTGCATTATAAAGGTCCGGCATGTGTATTTCAATTCAAATAGGGTCCATATTTTGTGCAATATGATGCTCATTCCTGTGATGCGCAATTATTTTATACATAATTGTGCCTTATTTCCCCTCCTTCACCCTAATGTTACGGCATAATTCACAACAAAAAAATCCTGATAACAGGCCCTTACCAAACCGTCATCAGGATTCTTCCTTTATTCTGTTATCTACTGCTGTCAGACACGCTTCAGTCTCACACCCAGCCGTCTATCACATCAATGGAAAATTTAAAATGGTCCTCCGGCATGCCCTGTTCCTTCAGCCGCCGTCTTATGGTCTTCATATAATGGTTTGATATGGCCCTGCATATATCCTCCGTATTACCGGTTCGGCACACGTCCACCAGCTCCTTGTGGATGGGATACTGGCGGTCAATCATGGCCCTGCTGTCGGGGTTGCCCGCATAATAATTGATGGCGTTTCCATAGTTTAAGTCCGTCCATTCCTTTATCAGCCGCGGCAATCCCGTGGAGCGTATGATAGCCTCATGAAGCATGTTGTCACAGGCAATGGATTTGTTATAATCCGTTTCCTTTAAATCCTTCATGGATTCCAAGGCCTCATCCATCTCCCCAAAGGCAGCCTCTGAAAACACTCCCTTGCACAGCTTCACCGCCAAAATCTCATAGGTGGCCCTCAGCAGATAAATCTCGTAAATGTCCTCCAGGGTGATATTCTTCACCGAACACCCCACATTTCTCACGTATTCCACCAGGCCTTCCTGTTCCAGCTGTCTCAGGGCCTCCCGAATGGGACCGCGGCTCACTCCCAGTTCGTCCGAAATATCCTGTTCAATAATTCTCATTCCCGGCGCCAGCTCGTGATTGAAAATTTTTATACGAATGACGTCCACTACATTTTCACGCAGTGTCTGATACGTTAATTTTCCCATAAAAGCAATTCCTTTTCATAATCCAACAACAATTCTCAGGTATTCTGTCACAAAATAATATATCATAAGAAAATCCCAGGGTAAACATGCAGACTTAAAAAATGGCAAAACTCCGGCACCTTATACCACAAGCGCCGGAGTTTGTCTTAGGCTTACGCCTTTCTTATGTTTACAGGCCGCATATACCCTTCACCACATAGGATACAAAGATGCCCACATAATTTCCGCAGGCCCCGGCTATGACTCCCATGATTAAGCCGACGTTAATCAGGGATTTCCATTCCGCACCTGCCGCGGTCAGGGATGAGGTTGGTCCGTCTACAATACATCCCACCATGGACAGGATCACATACTCATACTTAATCTTAAATATACGGCAGATAATGAGGTGCAGTACGATACAGCCAATCAGCATGAACAGTACATACAGGGTCATCATGAGCGCTGATCCGATAAACTGCTGCAAATCCACCGCAAATCCAATGGTTGCAAGGAAGGTCAGGGAAATAAACAGACCCAGGTCAAGATTTCCGCGCAGCTTCTGGACAGGCTTTAACTGTGCCAGACCGATGGATACCGTGGTAAGAATCAGAAGCCGTCCCGCCTTCCAGAAGGTATCCGGAAAAATGGACTGCGCAATCACAGTACACACAAAGGACACACCGAAACCAATGGTTAAAAGCCATGCAATATCCCGGATGGACCATCTCTTATCGGACATCAGGGGCTCGTCATCTCCGTCGTCCAGCTCCTCTTTTGTAAACTGATACGGCCACAGCTTATTCCAACGCTTGGAAGCCTTCAGGATGACCGGAGCAGCAAACAAAAATACCATTAATGGGGTGGACACCACATAATCGGCTGCATTGGCTGCCGCAAGAGTCTCACGTGAACAGTCCAGACCCGTTGCAATGGCTATCAGGTTAGGGGTTCCGCCTGTGTAGGTGCCCACAAACATGCCTGCGCACTTCCAGCCCTCGGTAATCCTTGGGGCAAAAATTAATCCCAGTATGATGGCAATAAAACATACGGAAAAAATAGCGGATATCAGAGCAATGACCGGCTCTTTGTTCAGCTTCTTCAGCTCACGCATGTTCATGCTGAGCAGACAGATGGATATGGCGGGCGTCACGCAGTATGTAGACAACGCGCTGTAAAAATCATGTGAAATAGGCACCACATGGGTGTTGGAAAGAATAATTCCCAATACCACAACGGTCAAAACCGGCCCCAGTGACTTAAATGCTTTGAATCTCTGTAACCAAAGTGCAAATGCTACCATGATTAAAATCACGAATATCAGGCCTTCGGTACGTGTAATAAGTGCTTCCATCTCTTTTTCCTCTTCACCTTTCATTTGTATTGATGATTGTAGATTGTGGATTGTCAACAATTTGTATTAACATCATATTAACACAACTTTCAAATATATTC